>PIVM01000071.1 GCA_003353945.1 Gammaproteobacteria bacterium | reverse complement strand
CTCTAAAAAGTTATCCCTCGGCATACGGTCAGGTCGGGACCTATTTTGAAAACCGTAAGTACTATGTATATAGATTCAACTGATTCATTTTGGATAATCTTCAAATTGATCGCGCAAGTCTTTTTTGCTGATCTTGCCGGTGGCAGTTATCGGCAAGCTCTCGACAAAAACGGCGTCCTCCGGAATCCACCATTTGGCTACCTTGCCGTCCAGCCAAGCGAGTATTTCTTCTTTGCTCAGCGTCGTATCCTTTTTTACAATAATCAATAAGGGACGCTCAGTCCATTTGGGGTGTGGTACGCCGATGACAGCCGCTTGCGCCACTTTGGGGTGGCCTGTGGCAGCATTTTCCAGGTCGATTGAACTGATCCATTCCCCACCCGATTTAATCACATCCTTGGCACGATCAGTAATCTGCATATAACCATCCGCTGAGATGGTGGCGACGTCACCGGTATCAAACCAACCATTATCGTCCAATGCACTGGCGTCGTGCTTGAAATATCTGTTGGTAATCCACGGGCCGCGAACTTTTAAAGTACCAAAGGCTTTGCCATCCCAGGGGAGTTCCTGATCGTCGTCGCTAACGATTTTCATATCCACTCCAAAAACCGCACGGCCGGCTTTTAAACGCAGTTCATTGTAAACACTTCGAGGCAATTCGCAGGGATCTTGATCCATTGTATTGATGCTGCCCAAGGGGCTCATCTCTGTCATTCCCCATGCAGCATGAACATACACGCCATGTTGTTCAAATGTCTCCATAATGGATAAGGGGCAGGCAGCGCCGCCTACAATAACGCGTTTGAGTGTGTCCAGTGTTCGGCCAGATTCCCGTAAATAGTTCAATAATGCTTGCCAGATGGTGGGCACGCCTGCGGAAACATTGACCTGTTCCTCGTTCATAAGATCTGTCAGTGTTTGTCCGTCAGCCATGCGAGGTCCCGGGAGAACTATTTTGGTGCCTACCATGGGAGCGGCGTAGGGTGTACCCCAGGCATTGACATGAAACATGGGTACTACGGATAACAAGCAGTCACGGCTGGAAAGATTTAGTGCGTTGGGCATGACCAAGGCGTAAGAGTGCAATAGGGTGGCGCGATGATTATAGACGACGCCTTTGGGATTACCGGTAGTGCCGGACGTATAACACAGGGCAGAAGCCGTGCGTTCATCGAATTCTGGCCAGTCAAACTCTTCTGATTGTTGTTGCAGCAGGCTTTCATAACAATGCACATTGGGTAATGTGCTGGTGGGCATATGTTCTTCATCGCTTAGGATGACGTATCCCTTGATGTGGGGTAATTGCGCTTGTAGTTCTTCCAGCAAAGGCACAAATAACGGGTCCGTGAATAACCACTTGTCTTCAGCGTGATTCACAATATAGCGGATCTGCTCGGCAAACAGGCGGGGATTGACGGTATGGCAAACAACGCCTGAGCAAGCGGTAGCGTAATAGATTTCAAAATGCCGAAAATCATTCCATGCCAATGTGCCGATCACATCCCCGAAAGTGATGTCCAACTGCTTGAACACATTGGCGAGCCGGCGCACACGCTGAAATGCGTCTTGATAATTGTATCTATGCCGTGGATGGTCATGGGTAATGGACACAATTTCAGTGTCACCATAAAGCTTCTCGGCGTGACGCATAATGGAGCTTATCAGCAGCGGGGTGTCCATCATTAGTCCGAACATAGTAACTCCTTACTGTTTTTATCGTTGTTATTTTGCTTGGTAGTGAATAGTGTTGGATCCTAGAGTGAGAGTCAATGAATCCGTCATGGATAGAAAATAGCGTTCTGTGGATAGATGCGCAATAGGCAAAGGTCGACAAACATGAAGCTTGCTCTGCAAACCGTGAATTGCTTAGCAAAGGTAGAGGCGTTGTTGAAGATTGAATGCTTAAGGGCCTTGGAACAATCTTTTTATTCCAATGCCCTAAGAATGATGCTGTTTTGCGTATTGTTGCAGTTTGAATTTCCGGCCTTGGCAGGCAACTTTATTGCGCCGGTTGCCATACCGGCCGATTCGCCATTGATGACCAGTCTGGTCCAAGCCTATCAGCGTAAAGCGGGGAGATATGTGATGCATACACAACATGTGCAAGCCGATGGCAGCCCAAAATATATTAACCGTCTAATTTCTGAAGATTCCCCCTATCTATTGCAGCATGCGCATAACCCAGTGAACTGGTATCCGTGGAGCGAGGAGGCTTTTGCCAAAGCTAAAGCAGAAAACAAACCCATTTTTCTGTCAATCGGCTATTCGACCTGCCACTGGTGTCATGTAATGGCGGCAGAAAGCTTTGATGATGAAACCATTGCCGCCATGCTCAACAAATATTTTATCAGCATCAAAGTGGATCGGGAGGAGTTGCCGGCAATCGATGAAATCTATATGACAGGCGTGCAGATTGTCAGTGGACGAGGTGGCTGGCCAATGTCCAGTTTTTTAACGCCGGAAGGGAATCCGTTTTATGGCGCAACCTATTTCCCGCCTTTGCAGTTTTCACAGTTATTACAAAAGGTAGAAGAAGTTTGGCGACTAGACGAAGCACGCCTTCGCAGTGATGCAGAGAAGATCCGGGGACAAATTGAAAAAATTCTGGCAGCAGACAAGCAGGCAGCATTTAGTGAAAAGACCTTGTCTCTAGCTGTTGAGCAGGCGCTGGCGCGATTTGATACAGTTGGCGGTGGTTTTAGTGAAGCGCCGAAATTTCCTAATGAAACCTTACTGCTGTTTTTACTCGATGAATGGCGACGGCGCGGTGATATCAAGGTTAAAGCGGCTGTTGAATACACACTTGATAAGATGGCCTCCGGTGGCATTTATGATCACGTTGGCGGCGGTTTTCATCGCTATTCGACGGATAGTCAATGGCTAGTGCCTCACTTTGAAAAAATGCTCTATAACCAGGCATTACTAGGCCGTGTCTACAGTGAGGCGGCGCAGCTGACGGGTAAGCGATACTACGCTGAAGTGGCGCGGGAAACGCTCGACTATGTATTGCGTGATATGCAAGATGACCAGGGTTGTTTTTATTCAGCAAGCGATGCAGACAGCGAAGGCGAAGAAGGACGGTTTTTTGTTTGGTCAATTCAAGAGTTAAGGGGGTTATTGGAAAAGAAAGACGCTGATTGGTTGATTGATTTGTATGGCGTCAGTCAGAGCGGAAATTTTGAAGGCACGAATATTCTTAATCTGATCAATGATGCTCACGCTATGGAGGGGGCTGATGCCGCTTTTTACCAACGTTTAGGCCGAATCAAGAAAACACTCTATACAGAGCGTGAAAAACGTGAGCACCCACTGCGTGATGAGAAGGTGATTACGGCATGGAATGCAATGATGATGACCACATTGGTGAACGCTGCAAACATTTTGGGCAATGAAAACTACCTGGCATCAGCTGAAACCTGTGCGGATCGCTTGTATCGCCAGCAATGGCAGGCGAAGCATGGTCAACTCTGGCGCATTGCCTGGCGGGATAAAGTCAGTATTGCTGCGACGCAGGAGGACTATGCGTATCTGGCAGAAGCCATGATTGCGCTGTATGACGCCACCGAAAAAGCCCGCTTTTTGCAGCGAGCCGAGACGTTAGCTCAGCGTATGATAGACTTGTTTTGGGATAAAAAAGCGAGTGGTTTTTATTACAGCCTGGAGGAGGCCGATACCCCGTTAATTACCCGGCCGAAGAGCACTCACGATGGGGCAATGCCAGCGGGGAATGCCGTTGCTCTTCATGTGTTGAATAAGTTGTGGTCGAGAACAGGAAGGTTTACCTATCTGGAATATGCCAAAAAAACGCAGGCGGTGATGGCTGTCGCATTCAGTCAATATTCTCTGAGCTCACCCTATGCATTGACAGCGATTAGTAATCTGCGCGAAGGTGAAATTGCCGATAAGATCTATTTGGCAGAAGGGCATGTGAGAGCGGAATTGAAATTGACATCCTCGAAACCAGCTCCAGAATTTGAACTGCGTATCAGCATTGACGAGGGTTGGCATATTAATGCTAATGAAGTGCTTCAACAGGAATTGATACCTACGCAGATAGCGCTGTCTACCGAGGGGCAGATTGAGGCGATACGGTATCCAAGCCCACATTCTGTCGCACTGTCTTTTCAGCCGACTCCTTTACTGGTCTATAAAAATGAAATTATTATAAGCGGGCGTATTAAGCCTTTGGAAAATTCAGCATTGCTTAGCCTATCTCTTGCGCTACAGGCGTGTGATTATGAGCATTGTTTGCAGCCAGAAAAGAGGATTTTGATGCAAGGGATCGAGAAATGAGAGCATTGTAAATTATAATTTTCTCCGTATTAGTGAATAACACTGTTATTTGCCCTCCAAACGGGAATCACTCTCTGAGTTATAAATAACGGGAGTTTCAGTGATGCTTTCATATAACACATAATACTATTAGCAGGTTTTAATCTGTCCATGCTGTTGGTGTTTATAGTCTATTATTTGTAGTACAGTTCCCTGTGGGAGAAGTATTGAATGATATGTCGTAGCGGAGAAGAGCCAAAAACGCATTTCCGTACGGATCGTTTTTATAGAAGTGATGGTCAGTGGTTCTTTACAACACGCGAAAAAATTGAAGTTGGACCGTTTAGCAGCAGAGAGGAGGCAGATAAGGAATTAATCCTTTATCTCAGCCATGTCAATGAGGGATGCTTTTTACGCGATATGGTGGCAGCGACAACAAAGCAAGGTAAGACCAGCGAACCTGTGGTTCATTAGACTTCGTTTGCACTGTGTATGCCAATAAAAACGGGGGATGGGTCGCGTCCGTGTAAAAGCTCCTTAAAACCTATCGAAATAACCTGACTTTGTTGCAACGAAGCGGGTTTTCTTGTTCCCGGCTAGTATTTGCAGTCTTATGCAGGTTATAACCTCAATGAGATGCGCTCCTATTTGTCGCTGCTGATTGTGTGAACAAGCTCAACAAACTATCTTAATGTGGGGCGCTCAGCTCATTTCGCACTAAACTAAAAGAAAAACAACACTCGTAGGTTGACCATGCACCGCTTGCTGATTTTTATGGGCATGCTGGCAGGATTTCTTATATGGGTTCCAATGACTCATGCGGATGATCTGTCCATTAATTTTGATGCTCATGGAGTCAATATCACGCAGTCGCTTTCAGTCATTAATCTGGCAAATAATGTTGATGGTGACAAGATAGCTGAAAACTGGCCTGCAAAATATACACCTCAGTTAGTTAGAACTAGTACCTTTTCCAGCAGGCATGCACAACAATCAATCCTAAGCTTGCGAATTGCGGGCACGAGTAAAACCGCTCAAGGCAATGTTCTATATCTGCAGGCGCAACCGATCAACCTCGCTGAAGTAACTATTTACGAAAAGGTTGATGGTCAATACAAGAGAATAATGACATCTGGTGCCTCTATTGCCATAGAGGATAGGCCGCTTAGAATTACTCATCTGGCTTTTCCTTTCGAGGCCAGTGATGTTGATCGTGACATATTGATTTATGTCGACAACAGGCGTGTTGGTATTCCTGTCACTTTTAATGCGCTGTTTTTTGATGCGGATAATTTCAAGGGCTATTGGTTCAAGGCATCAACCCTCATTGTTGCTTTCTATGCAATAATTTGCATCATGCTGGCAGCAAGCCTGTTAATGTTTGTGTCAGTTAGGCAGTCTTTGTATTTTTATTACGCCATCTTAATTATATCGATGGCGATACTGTGTAGCACTATTGATGGCAGCGCACAGGCATCATGGCTAATAGACAGGCCAGACTATCTTGCCCGAATGTCATATGTTGGTGGACTGACCTATATATGGGCCTTTCTGCGATTTGTTTATGCGCTACTTGATGTAGATACCAAACTGCCAAGGCTTGTTAAAAGTTTCAGGGTGTGTGAATACATCTTGCTAGCGATGCTGCTCTTGGTTTTCTTCCTCTATGAACACCATTACATTTTGTCCGCAATATCACAAATATTAACAATTCTATTTTTGATATATATTTTTTGTGTATTGGTATTGGCGCTCAAGCGACATATATATGGTGTCTACTATATAGTTATGGCGGAAGTCAGTGTTGTATTTGCAGGCATTGTCTTCGTTTGTATGCTTAATGGCGTGGTGGCTATTAATAGTATCACTATGTGGCCTCTACAGTTGGGCTATCTTTTGGAGCTTGTTTTTTTATCCATCGTTATGGCTGGCAGAATCAACTTGGCGATGCAAGCCAAGGTTACAGCTGAAACTGAAAGCCGCATTAAAAGTGAATTTCTAGCTACGATCAGCCATGAGGTCAGGACGCCGATGAACGGCATTCTTGGGATGTGTGAACTGCTGATGAAGAATGCTCGCAAATTTAACCGAAAAGACCGTTTCTATATCAACACTATATATGAATCTGCTGAAGCCTTGCTTGCCATCATTAATGACATTCTCGATTACTCAAAGATTGAGGCGGGTAAGTTATCTGTTGAAAATATTGACGTTGATATTGAAAAAGTCCTGGATGGTTGTATCTCAATATTTACGAGTAAAATCACTGAAAAAAAGCTTGAGCTTTATATCATTATAGAGCCCAATGTGCCCCGGCAATTTAATGGTGACCCTTTACGCATTCGCCAGATTCTACTGAACTACTTAAGTAACGCTGTAAAATTTACTCCGGCCGGGATCATCGTGATTCGTGTCGCCTGGCAAGAAGAACAGTTTAAACGCCTTCGTATTAGCATTTCCGATACAGGTATTGGTCTGAATCCTTCTCAGCAGGAAAAGCTCTTTCAGTCGTTCTCGCAGGCAGATAGCGACACTACTCGCAAGTATGGAGGTACCGGATTGGGGCTTGCGATATCCAAAACGCTAGCTGAACTCATGGGGGGCGAAGTGGGTGTGAGCAGCGAGGAAGGTAAGGGGGCGACATTTTGGCTTGAACTTAACTTGGAATCCCCTGATATTACACCAAACGAAATACACAACAAAATATTTGCCGGGAAAAATGTTGGGATCGCAATCCAGTCACCGTTACTTGCAGAGAGCATTTCAAAGCAATGCCATTATTGGTGTATGCGTACAACGCTGATTCTTGATAAGCGTAGCCAAGCGTTTCATTCGCATAAATACGACTTGATCATTGGAGAGGAAAACTATCTTGGTGATGACGTCACCCCCGACCAGTCACGGTATGTTCGGCTTGTATATCATCCCCGCAGTCTGTCACCTATGGATGTGCCAATCCCAGTGCATATCCATACGCTTGCAGAAATTATCGCCGATACGCTGGGTGTTGAGGGTGCGGATGTTGATGGGGCCAGGCGCCATGAATATGAACACCGAGGGGGAGATCGACACCTGTCATTTTCTGAATTGAATATTTTGGTCGCTGAAGACAATCCGACGAACCAGCTGGTTATGAAGGGCATGTTGAAGAAGTTGGGATTGAATGCAAAGATTGTCAACAATGGTAAGGAGGCCCTGAAGAAAGTAATAAAGGCACTGGAGAAAGATAAATTCTACGATGTCATTTTCATGGATACCGAGATGCCTGAGATGGATGGACTGGACGCTACAAAAGCCATCTTGGAGGTATTGCCTGCTGATAGTCCGACTGTTATTGTTGGTCTAAGTGCTTTTTCTGACAAGATAAATATTGATGCTGCATTGGAGATAGGACAAGTCGACTATTTGTTGAAACCCGTCAAATTGAAGCAAATAGAAGAATTTCTTCAGGGCTACATGTTCAAGTAGCATAAAAAATATTTCCATGATTTTTGTTGAGTCTATGAGCATGATTTCACCTGGCAGGGATCTGTTCCAGCGCCTGGCGTATGTAAAATACTAATTTTGTTTTAGCTGTTTAACTATATCGGCCCAGTAACTTGGATCTGGAAAACGGTTATGGGTAAGACTCACACTATCGGCAATACCATCCAGTCTGTCTCTTAGTTTTTGTGCAATTTCTTGCCGAGAACCGACGACTGCTATGGATTCTAGAATTTCATCGCTTACAAGGTCGGTCATATCATCCCAACGCCCTTGTTTTGATAATACATTTAACTCTTTATGTACATCATCCCAGCCATGACATTTTAATGTGGGTAGATAGGCAGGTGTAGAACCATAAAAGGCCAGCTGTTTTCTTGCTGCTAATTTTGACTGTTCAAACTGTTCTTCAGTATCTGCTGTGACTACCAATGTCGAACACATGATCTCAATGTCATCAGAACTACGGCCGGACTTTTCCAATCCTTTATGTAATGCTGGCAGCGCATTTTCTAGCAGTGATTTGCGTGTATTAAACGGATGAGCAATAAAACCATCGGAGACCTCTCCCGCCACTTGTGTCATTAGAGGGCCAAAACCGCCTGTAAAGATCGGTGGAGGACCATAGGGGTTGGGCCCGGGATTAAAAGCCGGGATCATAATGCTATGAGTATAAAACTCACCTTTAAAACTAAGCTTGCTATTGCCTTCCCAGCAATCCCAAATTGCACGTACAGCTAAGACAATTTCACGCATACGAGCGGCAGGTTTTGACCAGGTTGAACTAAAACGCTTTTCAATATGAGGTTTTACTTGCGTACCCAAACCCAGTATAAAACGCCCTCCACTGATGGACTGCATATCGTAACCAAGATTGGCGATATTCATTGGGTTGCGTGCAAAAGCAATGGCAATTGCGGTACCCAGAGTAATTGATTCAGTATGCTCTGATGCAACGGCCAGTGTTAGAAAAGGGTCATGTTTGGCTTCAAAGGAAAAGCCTCCATCGTAGCCAATCTCTTCCAACTTCTTATATACGCTACGGGCTTCACGCGGATCTTCCAAAGGGGCAGTGGTATAAACTTTCATAAGGTTCACCTAAGTCAGTCGTTTTCATTGTTTGCCAGCAATGAGTGTCATTTCAAATAGTCATAATTTTGAGATCAACAGCTATTGCATCAATAAGCTTTCTTTAGTTGCCATGTTGACATCACCTTTCTTGATAGATAATATAATGCCATATTGTGGAACACGGCAAACCGTAATCTGGAACCAGATACTACCTCATAAAATAGAGTTTCGTCAAACACCATGAAAAGTTCCATTAATACGCTCTTTATTCTGGAGCTTATTGCCGACCTTCAACCCGTAGGAGTCAATGAGCTTACTGAAAAGTTACAACAGCCGAAGACCAATATTCAACGTACCCTCAGCACATTGCATAAAGCAGGTTGGATTCGAAAGGCCCACAGCAAGCAAAAAGGCTGGGTGCTCACATCAAAATTATTTTTATTGGCGCAAAAGAGCAGTAATTTGTCTGACCTGCACAGTTTCGCAGTACCCTTGATACGGTCTCTTAACAAGACAAGCGAAGAAACTGTATTTTTGTCCCTATTGGATTCAAACGTAATGACAGTGTCTTATGTTATTCAAGGGTCAAAGGGCAGCTTGGCAGTCGTTGCTGAACCTGGCGAGAACTACCCCTTATCCCTCTCAGCACCAGGAAAAGCCTGTTTGGCGGCAATGGGGGATAATGATATTCAAGCGTACGTCGATTTTTGGCGTAACAACTATCCCACCTCACCGGCCATCGAAAAACAACAGCTATTAAAAGAAATGGCCAAAATTAATCTACGAGGTTATGCCATTGTAGACGGAGTTGTGTCGGAACATGTTGTTACAGTAGGGGCTTGTTTCTTTGATGCCACACAACAAGTTTATGGCGGCGTAGGTATATCCATGCCAACATCTCGAGTCACTCGTGATTATGTCAAAGATATGGGAGAGAAGGTGAAATCGACAGCCCATGCGATTACAGAAGAGTTAAAGCGTTTGGGTAATTAGCTGACCATCATTATTGCCATAACAAATGGAATTTAAAGGATATAATCTGTCTTTGCGCTGGCGATCTGAATATTCATATCGCTGATGCTGGGATTCAATTACGTTTACCTTGCCGCCAGTCGGGAAATCAATAATATCTCTGAGCTTTACGTGTACGATGAAAGCGATATACTCGGCCTGGTCGTTTATGACACTGTTTCGGTGGGTGATATTGAAATACCAAATTTGGGCGATACATCTACGGATGAAGGCCGCATAGTTAGGATGTTTATTTTTTGTGGGTAAGACCGCTGTCAGCCATAAAGTGGAATTGTAATAATGAAAAATGAGAGTGATATTCATTGGGGGATCATTGGCTGTGGCGATGTTACTGAATTGAAAAGCGGACCCGCCTATCAAAAAGTAAAAAACTTTAAGCTTTCAGCCGTAATGAGAAGAAATAAGGAATTAGCTAAAGATTATGCCAAAAGGCATAATGTTAACACTTATTATTCAGATGCGGATGACCTTATCAATGATGAATCAATTGATGCAGTTTATGTGGCGACTCCCCCTGATACTCATAAATTATATGGTTTACGTGTGGCCGAAGCGGGAAAGCCTTGCTGTATAGAAAAGCCATTAGCTCCCAATTATCAGGATAGCAAAGACATATTTGACGCATTTGAACAAGCAGAGGTTCCACTCTTCGTAGCCTATTACCGTAGGTCATTGCCTCGTTTTAATAAAGTAAAAGCATTACTTGATGGTGGGGAAATAGGAAAGCTTAGACATATCAACTGGCACCTAAGCAAACCGCTTAGTCAAATTGACTTGTCGCAACAATACAATTGGCGTACGGACAAAAACATTGCTCTTGGAGGGTATTTTGATGATTTAGCCTGCCATGGTTTGGATCTTTTTGCTTACCTGTTCGGTGACTTTGACGTTGTTAAAGGTATCGGTTTGAATCAACAAAATTTGTATTCTTCATTTGATGCCGTATCGGCATGTTGGACTCATAAGAATGGCATCACTGGTACGGGGAGCTGGAATTTTGGCGCTCGTTCAAAGCAAGATAGCGTGGTAATTTATGGCAGCAAAGGGGAAATTACCTTTTCTATATTTGATCAATTACCCATTTCTATTTGCAACTTAACTGGGCAGCAAGAAATTCACATTGAAAATCCAGAAAATATTCAGTTTCATCACGTGCAAGATATGAGAGATCAAATTTTTTGTGGAAAGCCACATCCTTCAAATGGTTCAACCGCAATGCACACAAGTTGGGTTATGGATGAGATATTGAGAAATGTCAGCTAACGGCAATATGATCGAGCCCTGTCAAATGAAAAAAACCAATTCATCGTTGCTTCCATAACTACGATTATTCAAATTTGTTTATTTTCACGGCCCTCATGCGCGGATTTGTGTGGAAGGTATAAGCTGGCTCGTGTCGAGCTGCCTCCGCAATGGGTGACAGCTCGAATGAAGCCATAGCCAGATCCGCTATTTAAATCGCCAGGCCGATGTCGGCGCCATGGCGTGTAGCTTCTGCCATATGGCGTGGCACCCAGGCCGAGCCGGCCACATAGAGCTCCTCAACGCTACCGTCTGCTTTGAGCTGGTCATACAGATCATGTTGTGACACTGAACCGTACACCAGGACCACGCTATCAAACCCTTCTTGGTGGTAGTTCTTATCACCCCAGGATGAAACAAGTTCGAAGCTGTCGGCCTTAACTTCTTGCAGAATCAGGTTCGGATTGATTTTGACGCCGCATTGCTCCATACGTTTCAAAACCATGCCAATTGAATATCTGGCAACCTCTGAACCCAGATGGGTAGACTTGTGAAACACCTCGACTTGCTTTCCTTTTTCAGTCAGGTATTCCGCCACACAGGGTGTTTCGTAGTAATCTTCCTGAGAAATAAGAGCTACTCTATCACCAACAGTCGCTTTTCCCTGAATCACTTCCCAACCCTGCACCACGTGTGGCAGGTCAATACCGGGAACTTCATGTGGTTTGCGCGGGAGTGAACCGGTCGCCATCACGACTACGTCGGGTGACAAGGCCTTAATGCTGTCGAGATCTGCTGCGGTTTCAAGCTTGACTTCAACGCCTGCACGTTCCATCTCGTTTTCTTCGAAATAGATCTGATCTTCAAAATCGTCACGTCCGGGCACCTTGGAGGAGATAAGCAGTTGCCCGCCCAGGCGCTTGCTTTGCTCGATCAGGGTGACCTTATGGCCACGCAGGGCTGCTATGCGTGCCGCTTCGCAGCCGGCCAAGCCGCCACCGACGACGACAACACGTTTGGGTGTTTCAGCGGGTTTGAACTTTTCTTCCCAAATGAGCTCTCTGCCGATCACCGGATTGATGGAGCAGGTCGGTGAATAAGGGAAAGTACCTGGTTCTGAGGCCTCATCGATACAGCGGGTACAGGCGATGCAACGGCGTATTTCGCCTAAACGACCTTCTTTTGCCTTGTTGGCAAATTCGGCATCGGCGATACCTGCTCGGACCATGCCCACCAGATCGCAATAACCGTCCCTAAGCAGCTCTTCGGCTAAAACCGGGTCGTTGATGCGCCCGGTGAACAGGACGGCGATTTTCTTTTCCATATCGGCAAGGTCAGTCTTGCCTGCTTTGCCACACTCCTTAAACTCTCCATGTCCATAGTAGGAGTTAGGTACATAGGAAGGTGCTCCCCAGCAGTGACCCACATCGATATCTACGAAATCCATCAAGCCTGTTTCGCCGATATAATAGAGCATCTCGCGCATTTCCATTTCATCGTAACCGCCTTCACGAAATTCCTTGCCACTGATGCGTATACCCAATGCCAGTTCGTCACCAATAACATCTCGCACACGCCTGAGCGCTTCGACAACGAAACGGATGCGCTCCTTAGGGCCACCGCCCCATTGGTCGGTGCGCTTATTGGTTGCGGGTGACAAAAAGCTGTAGCCTAAGGTTTCGTGGGCGCAGTGTATTTGGATACCATCGGCGCCGACACTTTTGGCAACTTTTGCGGCATCGGCGTAAGTATTCAGTAAAAATTCGATTTCCTCTTCACCAAGCACGTGTGGTGTGTAGTCCTGAGCCCCGATGACGGGCACAGGTGAAGGAGCCCACAGGGCACCCAGGTGAGTTAATTGAATGATCGCCACAGCGCCGGTCTCGTGAACCTCTTCACAAAATGTTGCCATGCCTTCCACAAAGGGTGGATTTTGATAGGCTGCAAAATGAGCGGCAAATCCCACAGCGAGACCGACTTCATCAGGTGTTTCCGGTGGAAACGGTACTTGTAGCAACCAGGTTTCACTACCTATCCAGCCAGTGCCGCCCTTGGCTTTCGCACCATGGTGTGCTCTGAAATTCTCGTCGATTTCACCGGGAATCATTGACGAGTTAATGGTATTGGTGGTCTCGCAGATACGGTTGGGCACCTTCATTGGCCCTACTTGCAAGGGTTCGAAAAGGTGTTCAAATTTCTTATTACTCATGGCGTTCCTCTCCTCAATGTTGTGGCGATGGCATGTCAAAAGCGTCACAAACTGCGATTTATCCTTTAGGCGCAGTCTATAAATTATCCAGTAGTGAAACCCAAAGTGCGTTTGATCATTGTTGGCCTAATGGTTCTCTCTTTTGGACAAGCTTGCGTAGCGCATACAGCACCGCCTACTTATTTTTTCAAATCATGAATGCGGACGGTGACCGTCATGCGCGGGCTCCCATGCACTCAAACTGTACGGAGTTACGCAGGGCCTGTTGGTGTGAGAATCTTAATCGCAAAAGGACGATCAGTTTGGCTCTGGAAATATCCCCAGGGTGGAAACATCGCATTCAAGTCAGGCCACAAAGCCTCTCTCTCTTCATCGGTCGCATCACGGGCAACGGCTGTCACTATTTTATCATCACACTGTACCCAGCAATTAGCGTCCGCATTGAGATTGTGAACCCAAGCAGGATGTGAGTCATAACCGGCCAGCGATCCGACAATGATCATGTCGTCGCCGTGTTGCAAAAAGACCAGCGGAGTCGTGCGTTTTTCACCTGATTTGCGCCCGGTACAGGTTAACAGCAGAGTAGGAAGTCCTGATGGCCCCGCCCCTGTTGATCTGCCCGCAGGGTTGGCCTGGTAGTCTGCAACATCAGCTTTGGCATCGCCCTTGATGCGATCCAAAGTTGAGGTCATTTCCTTTAACATCGCCCAGTCTTCATCGGACATAAAGTCTGGTTTTTCCATGTTCTCACGATTTGAGCTTGACATATTCAGCCTCTAAAATTAGATGGTCGTTGGTTGGCTTGTGCGCAGCTTACAGCATAAAAGTCTATGTTTTGTTCAAACAGAGCACATCTGTCCACAAGAATTGAAGATCCTCGCGAACGATAATTGAGGTGGAAACATTAGTCAAGCAGCCTCCCTGGGGGCTATTCTTAACACAAAGTTAATTGATTTCAGTTCTGTTGCACAGGTTCGATCGCATCAATCAAACCCCACTCCAGGGCGGTTGTGGCATTGATGCGTTTGGCTGATAGCGCCCACCAAGCCATTCGTTGTCGGCCAATGCGCCGGGTGATGCTGACCGTGCCACCGGCGCCAGGAATCAATCCCATGGCAATTTCAGGGAGTTGGAAAAACGTGTTTTCTGTCGCGATGAGCTTGCTGGCAAATGCAGGCAGTTCAATACCGGAGCCTATGCAGGCGCGGTGAACATGACACTCAATGTGCTCAGCATATTGGTTAATGAGTTGGCCAGCGTGGCGTGTTGAGCGAATCGCGTGAGCGATGGCTGCATCGGTAGCCAGGCCGAATTCGTCCAAGTCACCCCCACTGCAAAAACAGTCACCGGCCCCCTTGATTATGGCTGATTCGATAGAAGGGGCATCGCTGAGCAGATGCAGTGCGTTAACCAGCGCATCGCGCATTTCAGCATTGTAGGCATTGCGGTACTCGGGCCGGTTCAGTGTGATGGTCAGTGTTTTGTTGTTCTTGCTTAACTCGACCAATACGGCTGAAGCTGACTGTGGGGTGGCAGCTTGCGTTTGGGTTTGACGGTTATTTAGAAACGTCCTGAACTCAGTGCTGGCTTGTAAAGTGGCATAGGCCACTGATTCTGCAAATAAACCCTGATTGATTGAGCAGGTCTCATTGTGTCGCAGCAGTTGCACGAGAATGAGGGCGCTTAAGGGGTGTTTTTGGATATTGCGCAGGATAGCGTATACATCCCTTGCCGGGCAGATAATATCAAGGGCATCGCACAGTGCAGGCGCTTTTTCACGGAGAATTGCTTGCACACAGTGTGTATTCTCATCAGGAAGAATACCTATGCTGGGGCATGGCAGTTCAGACAAAGTCCTTACCCCTGTCATATCATTCTGCGTCAAGGTGTTTGCTGTTGAAAGATCGATCAATAGGAAAGGCGTGTTCATCAAGCAGGAAAACGGGTCTCTACGCGAGGAGAATGCCAGTGCTGCTGCCAGTTCGTTTAGTGACAGCATGTCTTTGTCAATGTCTTTGCCGATCTCACTATCCTCAAATCAGGTTAGATGCTTTTGTTTGCACTGCTATTATCACAATGTCAGTTACATCACAGACAGTATCAAAATCGAGCTCAAAATGCATGGCTTGTTCAAATATTAAGCTGGTGTATGCTTGGCCCCTGGTTGAGCCTATTGTCCTGATTCAACAGGCAGCAGAAACGCCTCAATCAAGTGCTATCGAGCGGGCCGACATTGATGTCCGCTTATGAGATCTCGTAGGCCGGGATTGATGCGATGAGGGCGGGTTTGCAAGCTTTCTTGGGTACGCTAATTGATTCATGATTAGCAAACTCAATAATCGGGTAGTTGAATGCTATTGACCCGCCGCGTGGCCGATAGTGACTGGAAGCTTATTTTTGGACAGGCTTTCAAGCTATCTCCTTCGTAATAAATGAACCTACTGAACTAACGTGTGAGGACAGAAGATGAGCGGAGCGCTTGATGATGTCATCGTGCTGGACCTGACGAACAGTTTTTCCTCGTCGCTATCAGCCGCCTTTCTTGCGGATTTTGGCGGACAGGTGATTCGTCTGGATTTATTGCCCCAGACACATACAAAGGCACAAAAAACGAATTCCCACAAAGAGGGCACATGGAATCACGAAGCTGATCTGATTCACCGTAACAAGCAAAGTGTGGCGCTCGATCCCAATACCGAACAGGGCTGCAAACTATTAGCTGAGTTGGTCGATAAAGCCGATGTTTTAGTCACGGATTGGCAGTTGGCAGATCTGCAAGCCCTGGCGCTGGATTATGATACTGTGTGTAAATCCAATCCGGGTATTATCTTTGGGCGTATATCTGGTTTTGGCCCGGAAGGTCCCGACAAGGATCTGCCTGCCATCGACGAGTTAGCCGCCGCGCGTACGGGGATGATGCCCATTCTTCAGCAACCAGATCAGCCTCCCGTTTACACCGGTGCCGGTAAAATGCACGCAATGGTCATGCTTTGTTTTGGTGTGGTGACAGCATTGATTCATCGTCAGGCGACCGGAGAAGGGCAGCAGGTGGATACATCACTGTTTGCTGCCAATATGTACGGTGCCAGCCTGGATTTGCAAGCGTTTCTGGCCATTAATGAAGATGATCCCCAGCGAGATAGACTGCTGAATCCGATTTCCCGCCTTGATGTGTCCAATCCGATTTCCGGTTCTCTCTACCCCAGTTCCGATGGGCGTTGGGTAACACTGACGATGCCGGATACTGATCGCTGGTGGCCATTGTTGGCACCCGAAGTGGGCATTGATGTTAACGATGAGCGCTTTGACAGCCATGAGAAACGCTGTGAAACCAATCGTCTCGCATTGATTGAAGAGTTGGAAGCAGGGTTTCAAAAACAATCCGGCTCACACTGGCGTGCCGTGTTTGCCGAAAAGCAAATGTCGGCAGATGTGATAGAGCAATTTGATTACCCCAGCGACGATCCACAGGTGAAGGCGAATCGCTATATTATGGAGCTTGATCACCCCAGTCATGGAAAAGTCAAAAGTCTGGGATTTCCCATCTTTATGAGTGAAAGTCCCGCACGTCTTGAGCGCCTGGCACCTTGTATCGGTCAGCATACCGAGAAAGTACTGCATGAACTGTTGGGTTACTCCGAGGATGCTATCTATCAATTCACCACTGATGGCACTATTGCCTGATGAACTGGGCATAAGGAGAATTTTTCATGACAAAAGCATTAGAAGGTATTCGAGTCATTGACTTCACCGTCTGGTTCCAGGGGCCTGTTTCGGCTCAATATCTGGCAGACTTTGGTGCGGAAGTGATCAAGGTTGAAAACCCAAAAGGCGGTGATCAGGGGCGTGGCGTACGCAGTATGAAGGCGCTGCCCATGGGTGATTGGAATCAGTATTTTCTGGTCATCAACCGTAACAAGAAAAGTATTGCGATTGATCTGAAAAAACCGGAAGGTCAGGAAATTCTGTACCGTATGGTTGAAAAGTCCGATGTATTTCTTTCCAATATGTCGCCGCATCTGCTCAATAAGATGAATCTCTCTTATGAGAAGCTTTCAGAAATTAATCCCAAACTGATTTACGCAACCAATACCGGTTACGGGCGTTTTGGTGGTGTATCCAAACCCTCTTTTGATATGACAGTGCAAGCATTGACCGGCGCGATGGCAAGATTGGGTGAGCCTGGTCAGCCCCCCATTTATCTCGGAATGGGTTCAGGCGATGCCTATGGTGGGATTATGTCGGCCATGGGCATTGCGATGGCAATATATCAGCGTAATAAAACGGGCAAAGGGCAAAGTCTGGATGCCTCTCTTTATGGTGCGCAGCTCTATCTGGCTGCGCCCTACCTGCAGTCGTTTTTAGCTGGGGATGAAAAAAGTGCATTGCAGCAATCGCGCAAAGAAGTAGAAAATCCCTTGTGGAACCTATATCCCACTTCCGATAAATGGGTTTATATTTGCGAGGAAAATACTGACGAGCGTTTCGCTGCTGTCTGCAAAGCCCTGGGTCATGACTTGGCATCAGAGGATCGGTTTAGCGGTACAGAAAAGCGAGCAGAGAATAATGTCGCGCTGATTGCCGCACTCGAAGCATTGACTTCGCAAAAAAGCGATGCTGAATTGATGGCGGCCTTTGAAGCTAACAGCGTCGTATCCAGCCCTATTAACAATCTGGCCGATGTCATTAAAGATGAGCAGGCCTGGCGCAATAACTATTTTATGAAAGCCTATTGTGAAGAAGTTAAGCGCGAAGTGGAAGTGCGAGGTTTACCGGTCACCTTGTCTAAAACGCCGGGTGAGGTGAATACGCTGGGGCCGCAACTAGGACAGGATACTGAGCTATTAATGATGGATCTTCTCGAATATGAGTGGGATCAGATTGAAGAATTTAAAGCCAAAGGCGCGATTCCGTAGGGATCTGTTCGAGAATGGCGATCGTCACGAGGGCAAAATAAAACAATTGAGGTAACAATAAAGATGACTTGGACTAATTGGACCGAAGTCGAGGGCGATGGCCTCGACAATTTTGAAGAGATACTTTACGAAAAGAAAACGCACACGGAATTAGGTGGCGGCATTGCTCGTATCTCTTTGAATAAACCGGACAAGATGAACACGCTGACATTGCACACAGTCGATGAAATGTTTCGTGCCTTCTATGACGCTAATCATGATCCTCTTATCGGCGTGATTGTCGTTGCCGCAAAAGGTAAACATTTTGGTGCTGGCGGTGATGTTGATTGGGAGCGTTGGGGATTGCGCGAAGCATTTTATAATCGTTACCCGCATAATCGACTGATGCGGATGTCTCGCAAGCCCATCATTGCGCAGGTGCAGGGTTATTGTATCGCCGGTCATAATCATATGTGCTATTGCTGTGATTTTACTATTGCAGCCGATAACGCCATTTTCGGGCAGGCCGGTCCTCGTGTCTCTTCTCCGGCTGATGGGTTTTTTGTGCCTTATCTGACAAAGGTGGTGGGTGCCAAGAAAGCGCGTGAGATGTGGATGTTATGCCGCAAATACAAAGCAGAAGAAGCTAAAGAAATGGGGCTTGTCAACACGGTTGTTCCTCTGGATCAGCTTGAAGCTGAAGTGGACCAGTGGTGTGAAGAAATGTTATCGGTCAGCCCGGGTTGTCTGGAAGTATTGAAAGCATCGTTTGATCAAGAGATGGATGGATATAAAGAATCCTGTATCAATTCTGCCGGCATGTACCCTGACTGGTTTGATATGCCGGAAGGAAAAGAAGGTGGCAATGCCTTTGTTGACAAACGCAAAGCGACATTTTGGGATATTCGAAAGCGCGAAGGTGAGATGCGTGAGCAATTGATGGCAGAATACGATGCCAATCTTAAAAAAGACAGTTAGTGCTCTTCACCCGCTCCCATTGGAGAGGGAGCGGGTGAGGGAGTCGAAGAGAAACAAGAGAGTAAATCCATGACAGTACAAATGCCAGAAACCTTTAAATATGAAAAGCAGGGCAAGATTGCCGTGATGACCGTTAACCGGCCCGAAGCGATGAATGCCTTTACAGAAGAAATGTTGGCCGCAATGGACGCCGCTTTTGAAGATTTTCAAAATGACGACGACCTGTGGGTGGCGGTTTTTACTGGCGCGGGAGAAAAAGCCTTCTGTGCCGGTATGGATCTTGGTGAAGCAATTCCAAAATTAAACTCGGGTGAAGAGCTGGGTTACAGTGATCATACCAAGCGACCTTTCTCTGATGTATTCAAACCGATTATTACCGCTGTTAACGGTTTCTGTATTGCTGGTGGAATGGAGTTTATGCAGGGTACCGATATTCGCATTGCTGCAGAACATGCCACCTTCGGTTTGGGTGAGGTGCGTTTTGGTTTGGTGCCGGCCGGTGGTACGCATGTGCGTCTGCCACGTCAGATTCCCTGGGCGGTGGCAATGGAGTTGTTGCTGGTTGGAGAAAATATTGATGCCCAACGCGCATATGATGTTGGTCTGATTAATAAAATCGTGCCGAAAGAAAATCTGATGGAAGAGGCGATGAAAGTTGCCGAGAAAATTTGTAAGAATAGCCCGCTGGCAGTCAGAACCGCTAAAGAAATTGCTGTACGCCAAGCAAACCTTGAGCCTGGTTTCGTCCTGGAAAAAGCGTTGTCAGCAAGAGTGTTTGGTTCCCATGATGCAGAGGAAGGACCTAAAGCGTTTATGGAACGTCGTAAGCCGAATTTTACCGGGAAGTGAAAAATTGGAGCTGGGGAGGATGTTGCTTCGTTCAGTTTCCTCCCCTAAATACGGGTTTTATTCTCTGGCAGGATCTTGGCGAATCTGATTATTGCTTTTGCAGCTAATGCGTTTCCAGCGTAACCCCAGTGTGTATCATTAGGAAAGTAAACATCTTCCATACCATTCTGAACATTTCTACTTAGGTCTCTGTCCAGGCGAACGAGATTAAGATTGGCCTTGTCAATAAGCGAAATCGCATCTCTGCTTTTAAATGGTAGTTGAATCATATAGGGGCTGTAAATACTGGATTTGTCTGATGCAACGACAATCAGAAATCGAGTGGCAGCATTTGATTCTACTGCGTCTTGCAGCTGCGCAAGGTAACAGCCAATGTTGGCTAATTCTTTTTTGGGGTGATGGGCACGTAGCGGGGGCTCTTTTAACCAAATCTTTTAGTGAGCGCTCTACAAACTGATAGATGATGATTGATGGGGGATTTGTCGAGTATATCCGCACAGGATTTGGCCCCGAAAACATGACACGCTTACGACGTTTTGCTATTGGCTTGCTTAAGGGCCGCAAGAGTAAGGAGGCGAAACCTGAGATGATGAAAAAATTGATGCTAAACGTGAGAGCGGTGTTTGACTGCTTGAAAATGACTAAAAACTCCAGACCAGCTTTGATGCGAGGGTGTTAGCGTAGATTCGCCGTGATATAGCGCTACTTCAACTTGAATTTGCTTCGCCGAGCCCCCAACCATTGCCCGGCTCTGACCGTGCTCGCGCTCCGTATCGACCAAGAGACTGCGCTGACACCCCGGCAATAATCGATTGCAGGGCGTTGACTCTTCAGGGTAAAGTAGCAAAAAAAGAGGGCTTTATGCTCCCTATACTTTACTGGTATTCTCCGAGCGGCTGCGCAGGGGCCGAACAGACAGCTACAGCTAGGGCCAGTGAGACTGGCTGATAAATTGATAGTAAAAATGACATCGTGGGTTATACGAATGGAAGAACGAGCAAACATACCGCTCAACCGGATATTTTATTTATTGCTTACCGCGTTACTTATTTTCCTGTTTGCCGGATTTTCAAATATTCAACAGGATGACAGCTATATCTATTATTCCTATGTGGTGAATATCATCCAAGGTGATGGTTATGTGTTTAATGCGGGTGAGAGAATTAATGCCACCACATCGCCATTGTATACGTTATCCGTATCCGTCTTGTCCAAAGTATTAAGCCTTATTCCCTTATTTCAGATTCCTGTGATTGCACATCTGCTGGGTATTATCTCATTAGCTATCATTTGTATGATATTTATAAAGCTGTTTTCTGCCAAAGAAAACGGGCTATTTTATATGATATTCCCGCTCATATTTCTTTCTAACCCCTATCTACCCCGTGCCGTGGGTATGGAAATGTTTCTGGCTATGGCGTTGGGTATTGGTGCTATTTATTGTTATACCCGAGACAAGCTCAATATAGCAGCGCTACTGTGCTCATTGGCCGTTTTAGCCCGACCTGATATGGCGTTGTTGTCGGTGGTCGTTTTGGGCCATCACTTAGTCATTAAGAGGAAGCCTCTGAGTATTCCACTTGTGACCTTATTCCTTCTACCGCTATTGATATGGGCGGTGTTTAGCAAAATGTATTTTGGGCAGTTCTTGCCATCCACACTCTCTGCCAAGTTAGGGCAGACAGAATCCGGGCGTTGGGGGGAAGGTTTTCTTTTCCTAAAAGGTATTTACGGCGGTTTTTATGGCTCTGGCTTACTTAAGGGGCTCTGCGTACTGTTACTTCTCTGGGGGGTGTGGCTGCTTATTAGTAAGCGAGCTAACCAGAGTGTTGTCAAATCAGAAGCCTTTCAGTTGATGCTTGCCTGGAATGTTCTGTTTCTCTTGATTTACGGCTTGATATTAAATCCACCGGCTTACGCTTGGTACTACACCTATTTTTCAGTATCAATTTCCCTGTTGATCGCACTTGCTTGCCATGATCTCTATCACCGAATGAGTAAAACCGGATCTTTCAGGGCTCAAGTTATTTTATTAACCCTGCTGTTTATTTTTGTGTCTCTGAATCCCATATATGCCATTCGAAAGTCCGTGACGTCAAAGTATGTGGTTTATAAAGCGGCCGCGCAGTGGATGAATGACAATGTGCCTAAAGGCACCTCCGTGGCGGCAAACGAAATTGGTGTTTTAAGATACTACTATAAACAGGGTGAAGTGATTGACGCCCTGGGACTCACCAGCCCCGGTGTTGCTGAACATGTCCGCCGGCAGGACTACAGCTGGTATGTCCACGAGTTTAAGCCTGATATGTTAATGTTTGGAGACCCTCCTCGAAAAGTGTTGGAAGCCATGGTATACGAACCTTGGTTCCAGAAAGAATATAAAAAGCTGATACAGATTGGACCTGGTAAGAAAAAAGTAGCACTCTATCAACGTATTGCCGACACCAAATAGCTCATAGCCGTCAGGCTAAGATAAGCCAGTTCGACGAGGGCGCTTGCAACTTTTTAAAAAATACTGCGACCGTTCCTTTAGCCGTTTTGGCCACTGTAGCACAGATGTTTTCTTTGACGAATTAAGCGACTTTCAAATTCCGCAAATTTGTAAAGCAGTGAATGACCACATCACATTTTTAACATTCGGTTGTGGTGGCTATTTGAGATAGTTTGAGGGATTACTATTCTTAATTCCAAGTTAGTCGGCCACGAAAAACATCGCATAAACCAGAGTGAACCAAAAACAATGGCGATAACTTAACAGCCAAATATGACTAACGGGATTTTGTTGTCAACATATTAGTACCAACCCACGGGAATGAAGACGAAAATTTAATCGCTCTCATTCCATAGAGTCTTTGTGCGTAGAAAATATATCGCCCGATTCAAGAGATTATTTGAAACCACCACCATACAGGGCTCCTCAAATTTTTCCCGGCAATACCCACAGGGAGTACTCATTCCTAAGCGTTATTTGACTACTACTGCCATTACCTACAGAACCTATTAATCCTTTGGCACAACGCCGATCATAAAAATATTGGTTGGTGCGAGCACATAGCGCGACCCCATTAACCAGCTAAACAGCCCAAGCTTGGATAGTAAACGCAACAAACTAGCCGACAGCCCCTGCAGAATCTGTCCTCGCTCGCGGTAATATTTAAAGCTAAAATTGATCCGTCCGATTTCTTTATCCAAGGGTCGAAAGATACCAGCCCGGGATGTAGATGCAGTGCCTTCGTACTTGTCAAAGCTCAGGCGAGGGAATATCTTCTTAATACCCTCATGGGTAAAGCGCCAATAATCAGAAGGATAACCATGAAATTGCCAAGCGAAAGGTGCGGAAATACACAGTTTCCCCCCCCCGGCTTCAACAGTCGGCTTAAATTTTCTGCCATAACAAACGGTTGCTCGCAATGCTCCAGAATACTTAGACAGATTATTGTGCCAAAACGTTTGCCACCTAACTTAGCGTCGACCGCCTCAAAAGGCAGCGTCAGATCAACCACCACATCCACGCCCTTACCCTCTTCCATATCAAGGCCGACATAGTCAGAATTCTTGTGCTTAAAGAGAGAGCGAAAGTCTTGCGTTGAGCCGTAATCCTTAGATCCTACTTCTAAAAAATCTCCCTCAAGTTCGTCTACATATTGCCTGATAAAAGCTAATTGATATTTATCGCCCATTGCTCTGCCACCCTCAAACTCACATTTATCCTAGATTAGCGCATTAAAATGGAACTGCCCAAAACGTCAATCAAATTTCTGGGCATTCTATCAGACATGACATAAAGTGTCTTCCAGAAGGAAGGTGCCGACAATAAACAAAAGGGCGCAGAAAAATATTGTCGTTTTTGTGGCTATCATGTCAACATGAAAAAGTACCTGGTAGATGATGAAGATGGATTGGAGCTATTACTTACCGGTATTTAGCCGGGATTTATTCAAGAAAGGCTGGAGGATGTCGGCATGGACGATGACTAGTTTCCTTTAAATTTCTATAACTACCTTATAAGCCTTTATAAAAATAGTGGGGCATCTATTTTATGCCTGTCTTACATATTATTTTAGCAACCCTCATCGTATTAGCTTGCACTGCTTGCAACGATGTGTTTATTCCCAAGAATACTCAAAACCCACCCATCATTCGGATTATGCCGTTGGGCGATTCAATCACTACTGGCTATACTAACAACCCTTCATTGTCTCACCCGTTCGAATTTGGTTACCGTAGCGAACTCTATACTCTTCTAACCCGTGGAGGTTATGGCTTTGAGTTTGTCGGCCGCTCAACCGAGCCTTGGATAGGTGACGGTGACTCAACACGCGGCGGTACATACACACCACCGTTGGATCTTCGTAAGTTTGGCTAAGACGGTCACCGAGGATACGGCAGTACATCAGCCCCCTTTCTGCAGGGGCACATTGTAAATTGGATGGCAACCGATAAGACTCACATCATCTTGCTAAAGATCGGTACCAATAGCCAGGACAAGAATGCACTCGATACGCTAGTAAACACGATTGTCACAAACGATCCCAATGTCCAACTGATCATCGCTGAGATCATCCCAAAACATCATTACGTAGAGTCAATCGTCGATTACAACAGCTACATCCGCGAAACCCTGGTGCCGAAATATCAAGGTCTTGGTAAGAGGGTCAGCCTCGTGAATCAATACGTTAATTTCCTCACTGACCGAACAGACCTAGACTCAATCGATTCGTCGCTCTTTTCTAATGACATCAATCACCCAACCAATCACGGCTACGACCTGATGGCACAAACCTGGTACAAGGGGATTAAGTCAATTCTTCCATTATCACCCGCTTCAGATCCTTCTGGCTTGATTTTCACCACCGCCAGTTACGGACCTTTTATACACTCAACTAAAAGCGATGAGCTGGCTTTTGCTGCGGATGTAAGTAATTCTGACTTGTTGCAACAATCCAACGTTACAGCGACCTGCACCAACTGGGTCAATAGAAATGGTGCGCATCACTCAGGCATTAACGATGGTGAGCCCGGCGGCGACTATGATGACATTCGCATTCCTTACGCCCTCTATGGCGCGGCGTGGGCCGGGAAGGGAGGCAATGTGTCTTCATGTATTTTTGATCTGGGGAGCGGTTCGGGATTTGGATACGATATTGAAGAGATCCAGTCGATTGCCGCTTGGCAGGGAGCGGGATTCCCCAACCAAAAATACCTCGTGAGCGTGCGCTACCTTGGTAACACCAATTTTTCCCCATTGGGGACAGTTGATTATCAGCCATTTCCACATAACATTAAAACAGCTGGAGGGTCGACCAAGGTCAATGTGACCGCCGGCACAGGCTACTTAGCAACAGGTGTAGACGCGATAAAGTTTTCTATCCTCAATACGATCAGCGATGAAGCCGGTGGCCCGGTATTTCGCGAGATTGATGTTTTCGGCACACAGACCACGCCTTAATGGGGGATCACATTCATATCTGTATTAGTATTCCTCCAAAATATGCTGTTTCAAAAGTGATAGGTTATATCAAAGGTAAGAGTGCAATTATCTCAAGAGTACCGAGTTCTCCCTGAGCCTATGTTGCCAGTAAAAACCTGATTTCCCTGGCTCCTCGCTATTTCATGTGGGTAGGTTGAATTCCAATTTTGCCCCAATAAGGTAGCTCATAGCGATGATATTCTTGTTGGTTCTGTATCCGCGAGCCCGACTCTTTGCTGATTGAATTATACTGCACTAGGCTTTCTTTCATAAAGTGGCAAAAGGAGAGTTGTCGTAACTGACAGGTCATCGCAATGGATTGAATAATCGCATAGGCTACTGATGACGACTGATTTGTCATTATCAGCAATCGAGGTCATTCATATCTATGGCCTGCGATTTAAAATTGAGCATGCTTTCAAGCAGGCTGTACATGTGATTGGATCATTTTCCTATCACTTTCACTTTTGGATGAAGGACATGACGCCACTAGAGGCGCAACGGTGATCAGTACCTGCATAGGAAGTCGCAAGAATATCGCAAAGCAGTCAAGCGCAAGCTGAAGGCATACCCTATTTTTGTTATGGCTGGCATTGTGGCTCAAGGGCTGCTGCAGTATCTGGCATCCGCAGCTTGTCTGGAATTCATTTCGATCATGGGTTCGCACCATTCGCCCCAGGCATTGCTCCGTCAGAGTTTGTCGTTGCCGCGGCGCTACGTCACAGCCTCCCTGAATATCTGCTGGGTACAACTCAGGAGGGAATCTTTGCGAAATTCATTACCGATAGACAGGACGCTGATAGAATGGATGTGTTCAGGCTTGCTTCA
>PIVM01000555.1 GCA_003353945.1 Gammaproteobacteria bacterium | reverse complement strand
GTATTTGATACTATGTTTTATCCAAGAGAAGAAGGACCATTCGCAATCAAAACAGCATTAGAAACACAATTACCATTTATTAGAACAGACATGAGTAGATTAGACAAACGTGGAATTAAGCAACGAAAGAAAAATGCTTTTGATTTTTCAGATATATCTGCAATGTTAGATAATTTATAAAAAAGTTTTTTTTGGATTAAAATTGAAAATAATTAATATGTTAAGGAATAATATATTAATTTAATGAATAATTTTAAATCAACATTCATTTATATTAAAAAATGTAATCATTGTAGTTTAAAATATTTCGGTAAATCTACAAAAGATAAAGATTATGTAAAAAATATTTATAAAGGTAGTGGTAAAAAATGGAAAAGACATTATAAATATCATAATAGCAAAATAACAACTATTATATTAAAAGATTTTAATAACGAACAAGAATGTAAAGATTTTTGTTTATGGTTTAGTAATATAAATAATATAGTTAAATCTAATAAATGGGCTAATTTAAAAAATGAAACTGGAATAGATGGTGGAGATTATTGGTCTGGTAAAACATTATCAAAAGAACATAAAAATAATATGAGTATCGCACATAAAGGAGAAAAAAATCACTTTTATAATAAGAAACATACAGAAGAAAGTTTAAAAATGATGAGAGATATAAAAAAAGGTAAAAAACAAAGTAAAGAAACAATCGCAAAAAGAGTTGCTAAAAATACAGGTAAAAAACGAAATAATGAAACAAAACTTCAAATGAGTTTATCGGCAAAATCACATACTAAAAGTAAAGAACATAAAGAAAAATTAGATAAAATAAATAAAAATAGAAAAAATAATAAAACTGGAAAAATCAAGGTATTAAAAAATAAACCTAAATATCAGTTATATTATAGAATAAATAGTAAAAGTTATTATAAAAGGTTTAAAACATTAAGAGAAGCAAAACTTGCACAAAAATGGTATATATTATTATTTCCTATCATAGAGATATAGAAAAATATTAAATAATATAACATTAATTATATAAAATATTATATAATTAATTATGGTTAGAATAGTAAGTTTTGATATAGGAATTCGTAACCTTGCTTATGCGATGGGTGATTTCAATGAAGAAACAAAAGAACTAAAAATTGAAGAATGGGATATAATAAATCTATTAGAAGAGGAGATTAATGCTCAACAGAAATGTTCCCATATATCAAAAATGAGACCATATAGACCTTGTAAACATTTCGCAATATTTAAAACCGCAAATGAGAAAGAGTTTTATTGTAAAGCACACAAAAAAAATCATACTAATAATCCAGACTATCATTATAAAATAGAGAAACATACTGGAGGTGAAAAATGTTACGAAGATGAATGTAAAAAAACATCAAAATATAATATAAATGGAGGTTTATATTGCCCAAGTCATAAAGTTAAACTAGAGAAACATTACAAACAATTTAA
>PIVM01000200.1 GCA_003353945.1 Gammaproteobacteria bacterium | reverse complement strand
TTTATATATCATCTAGATGCTTGGAAACAAAAACCCTACAAGGCTTCATTATAAGCTCTATTTATAGCGCTTTGAATTGCCAATTACGAGGGAAGAATCAATGAGACGCTGCACTAGGTCGTCCGCACCGCTGTTTTCGAATAATAGAAGCTCCTGGGAAGCCAGTGCTTGGCTCTGAGGAATGGTATAGTATTCAGGGTTATTTTCATTCAGTGCTTTATGGATCTCTTTGTTGATATCAACAATGGAAATCGCCTTTTTTGCACGTACGCCATCAACCTGCGTTTCATTGACGGCGTGATGCATCTTATCAATACGACGCAATATCTCCGGGTCTTTAACACCGTTTTCTTTTTTTGTGTCCACAACCACTTCAAGTGTCATGGCACCTGAAAAATGTGCATCTGCATATTCAGTGGCAATCCGCATGGGATCGTCCGTCTTAAACCAACGAATGGGGTCGTGGGAAAATTGGATATTACTGGCGCTGATGAGTGAAGCGACAAGCAGAAGGCTATAGACAGTTACCACTTTACCGGCATGATGGGTAGAGAATCTGCCACACCAAATAAGAATGTGACTAATCCAGGTTGTTTTTGTGTCACGTTGATGAGTATCAATATTGAGTTTAACTGGAAAAACGGAAATCAGTGCAGGCAGCATTAGTAATGAGAACAATAGTGCATTAAGTACGCCGATGGTGGTGATAATACCGAAGTCTACAACATGTGAAATGTCTGCAGTTGTAAAGGAGAGTATTCCTCCGGCCGTGGTCACGCCTGTCATCATAATGGGTAAACCTGAGTGTCCCAGTGCATTTGACAGAGCGTCTTTTTTATTCATACCTTTTTGTATGCCTTGGTGGAATATAGCTAACAGGTGAACAGAGTTGCCAACGCCGACAGCCAATAAAAATGACGGCATACTTTGTCCGATGGGTGTAAAAGGGATACCAAGCAATGCCATGGTGCCAACCGTACATAGTAGAGAGAGCATAGCTACTAACAGGGGTAGGAAGATAGCCGATATCCGGCGGAACATCAGAGCCAGAAAGACGGCGATACATAGAAGGGACAGGCCGGTAAATTTTGCGATATCATCTGACATCACCTTCATTATCCGATGAGATATTGAGGGTGTGCCAGCAACATGGATTAGCAGGTCAGGGCTGTTGTACTTAGCTACAATGCTCTCTACAGCCAGCACAAATTCGGAGTTTTCTTCTCCCGTCAGAAAGGGAGGTTCTTCTGCCTCGATAGTGTTGTCTTCAAAACCGGTTAATGCATCTTCCTCTTCAGTTGCCAATGAAGAGTAAGTTTCAGTTTCAATTGTGATGTTGGTTTCTGTGCCGTCTTCTGAGATAAGCATGCCTTGGTAGATCGGGTTGCTCATCACTTTCTCTCGCAGTTGAGCAAGCTCCTCTTCGTTGGTGGGCCAATCCTCCATCAGTTCGCCCACAATCAATTGGTCATTTTCGCCAATGGTTTGTCGAGTATTGATCAGGCTGGTGACTTCAACAGCATGGGGAGCACCCTCCAGTTCTTTGTGCAGTTGCTTGAGTGTATTGAGAAATTTAAATGAAAACAGGTCCTTGGGCGTAACAGTGATGAACGTTTTTTCGTCGCGACCAAATTCGTGACGAAAATCAGTATAAATAATTCTTGCTGGATGGTCTTCGTCAAGAAAACTTTCTGCTGTTGTTTCAACACGAATGTGCTGTGCCTGAGAAGCTATGAGTGCCACAACACCTGACATTATCAGTATGATGATCCAGGCGTGACGGTAGGAAAATTCGCCCCACCAGTGGAATTTTTTTCGAGTTGATCTCGAATATACCCGGATGTTAAGAGAAATATCAAGTGCTTCAATGGAGATACAGCCAACTGATTACGGTTTTTCAAATTTTCTTCAGTCATGATCGTATTATCCAATAAAGTGAATAGTCAAAGCTCGTAAAATCTTGAATTGATCTGTTTGTTTGCAACAAAACGGAATAACAAGGAAGGATATAATGGGCTGAAAAACTGGAAATAGATTGGCGCAATCCCTTTCCTTAACATATGCCGTCATCAAAAGATGAGGCAATATTGTGAATAAGTCGCTAATTCGAAGTCCACTGTGCTCGTCTCTAAACTCTAACATGTTTTCATAAGTGGCTGACATTACATGGTATTAATAATGGAATAAGACAAAGCTAACTAATTGTTATTGTAGACTTATTTTGGGGGGTTGTGTTTGAGCGGTCAGATAAAAGCTTTCTCAGCTTGCAGCGAACCGAAGAGTCATTGTGTGGTGAGGCTTGTCTTTATGGGGAGTCCAGTCGTGCGATGACAGAATATGTGTTGCAGGATCGGGCCTGGTTGACTCAGTGGAAGTATTTCTAAGGTGCGAGGGGGATGTAACGAATGTGCTGAGGAGTTTGATTCGTTATGCTTTTAACGATTGCCAGCACGATTCCTTTCGTAAAAAAAGCCCACCTCAATTGAGATGGGCTCAGTATTTCAAGTTGCCAAGAGGGTTTTCTTGCAGACCAGATGACTAGTCGAATTCTTGGCAACATTTACGTCTTTTGTTAACCAGCTTATTCAGTCATTGGACCTTTCATTGCTTCCTTAACAGCGACTTTTCCAGCAGCAAGACGCGCTACGGGAACCCGGAAGGGGCTGCAGGAAACATAAGACAGGCCAACCTTGTGGCAGAACTCAATGGAGGAAGGATCTCCACCGTGCTCCCCGCAAATACCAAGCTTGATGTCTGGGCGAGTACTGCGGCCTTTGTCAACTGCAATTTCAACCAGTTGTCCAACGCCTTCCTGATCCAGTGAGGCGAAGGGGTTGTTTTCCATGATATTCACTTCCGGTTTCTCGTAGAAGGGAAGGAATGATCCAGAGTCATCACGGCTCATGCCCAGGGCGGTTTGTGTCAGATCGTTGGTGCCGAAACTGAAAAATTCCGCATGCTCAGCAATTTTGTCGGCAGTTAATGCCGCTCTTGGAATCTCAATCATGGTGCCAACTTTGTAGGCGATTTTCTTCTTCGCTTCTTTCATCTCTTCAGCCGCAACCCGGTGTACGATTTCCAGCTGCAATTCCAGTTCCCGAGCATAACTGACGAGAGGAATCATGATTTCAGGCAGAGGCGCCTTGCCGCCTTTCTTGGCAACAGCAATCGCTGCGCGGATAATCGCCCGGGTTTGCATTTCGGAAATTTCCGGATAGACATTGCCTAGGCGACAACCACGGTGACCCAGCATGGGGTTCATTTCGTGAAGGCCAGCGCAGATGGATTCCACTTTTTCCAGAGGGATTTCAAGCTTGTTCGCCAATTCCTCTTTTTGAACAGGGTTAGCTGGGAGGAATTCATGCAAAGGTGGGTCAAGGTAACGTACGGTTACCGGACGACCTGCCATGGCCTCGAATATACCTTCAAAATCCTTTTGTTGGATGGGGAGCAATTTATCCAGAGCACCCAGGAAATGGCTGATAGCGATAGAATATTCGTTCTTGAGGAGTTCTTCGTCATGTGGACGATCTGAGAGTTTTTCCTTGTATTCTGCGTATTCTCCGGCAAAGAGAATCATTTCACGAATGTGGTCGATACGGTCCCCTTCAAAGAACATGTGTTCTGTACGACACAGGCCGATGCCTTCAGCGCCGAAAGCAATCGCATTGATGGCTTGATCGGGTTGATCCGCATTGGTACGGATACCGAGAGTCCGGTATTTGTCAGCCAGCTTCATGATGAAGTCATAGTGCTTGAAGAGCGGAGAATCTGCTGGCTTCAGGGTACCTTCTACTAGAACCTGAATCAGTTCGCTTGGCGCCGTATCAATTTTTCCGTCGAAAATTTCACCCGTGCTGCCATTGATGGCGATGAGCCCCCCTTCCTTGATGACAATGTCGCCACAGGAGAGTGTTCCCTCTTCATAATTGATGCTGAGTTCACCGGCACCGGCCACACAGACTTTACCCATTTGGCGGGCAACAACGGCTGCATGACTGGAAACACCGCCTCTAGCCGTTAGGATGCCGGCAGCGGCAATCATGCCCCGCAGGTCTTCCGGACTGGTTTCAATTCTGGCTAATACCACAGGGCCGTGCTCCGCCCAGCGTTCTGCTTTTTCTGCACTCAAGGCCAGTACACCCGTCGCTGCGCCCGGACCGGCAGGCAGTCCCTTGGTCAGGCACTTGCCATCTTTTTGGGCTTTAGCATAGCCTTTGGTTTCGAAAATAGGCGCCAGTAGTTGTTCAATGGCTTCGGGGTCAGCACTTGCAATTGCGTGCTCCTCCGTCATGAGTTTCTCTTTGACCATGTCATGAGCAACTTTGACATAGGCCATGGCAGTCCGTTTTCCGTTACGGGTCTGCAACATGTACAGAACGCCATCTTCAATGGTGAATTCAAAGTCCTGCATGTCTCCAAATTCTTTTTCCAGATTTTTTCGAGCCTGAACGAGTTCTTTGTGGCACTTTTTGAGAGCGGGTTCATTGGCCATATCGGCAATTGCCAAGGGTGTCCGTACGCCGGCTACCACATCTTCACCTTGAGCATTAATCAGGTATTCACCGTAAAATACGTTTTCACCGGTGGCAGGATCTCGTGTGAAAGCAACGCCGGTTGCAGAGGTGTCGCCCATATTTCCAAAGACCATGGCTTGAACATTCACCGCTGTACCCCATTCTGCCGGGATATTGTATTTGGCACGATAGAGAATGGCTCGATCGTTCATCCAGCTGCCAAATACCGCATTCACTGCGCCTTCCAATTGCTTGTAGGGATCGGTGGGGAAATTTTTCCCGGCGCGTTCCTTAATCAGTGCTTTGAATTGTTTAACAACACCCTTCAATTCATCTTCAGAAAGCTCATTGTCGTTTTCAACGCCACATTCTTTTTTGACAGAATCCAGGATGGCCTCAAATGGATCGTGTTCATTTTCGGTACGACGCTCCACCCCCATAACAACGCCACCGTACATCTGGATGAAACGGCGGTATGAATCATAAGCAAAACGGCCATTGCCGGTCTTGGTCTTCAGGGCTTCGACCGTCTTGTCATTCAGGCCGAGATTCAGGATTGTATCCATCATGCCCGGCATGGATTCTCTGGCTCCGGATCGAACAGCAAGCAACAGTGGGTTTTCTTCGCCACCGAATTCTTTGCCCATGGCCTTGGCAACTTTATCCACCGCTTTTTTAATGTCGTCGTTTAAAGTGTCGGGGTATTTCTTTTTGTTGGCGTAGAAATATGTACAGACTTCGGTCGTGATGGTAAAACCGGGAGGCACATTGAATCCCCGTTTGGCCATCTCAGCCAGGTTGGCGCCTTTTCCACCGAGAAGATTTTTTAGCCCAACATTGCCTTCGGTCATATCTTTTCCGAAGAGGTACACATTCTTGATTGCTTTCGCCATGAAGTTGACTCCTATTGATGCGGTTCAGGGTCTCTACGATTTTTTTGCATGCTTTTGCGAGGCCGGGGAGTGTAGCAAATTCGGGCTTTAGACACTAGTCTGAGAAATCATAGAAGGGTTATATGTTCACGCATTTTGAATTCAGGTGGAAAATACTCTGGAGGTTTATCATAAAAAATGGACTATTACGAATTGATATATATCAATTCGTGTCATTCTTCCTCTGTGCTGTCCCGAGTTTTCGCGGGTCAATACATGATGTCTAGACGAGGGTATCAAGGGCACTGTCAATATAACCCAGTTCTGTACATTGGATTTGAATATGATTAATAAACCGGTACATAGAGGTTTCACATCCACAGCAAGGGGAATTTGCGATGCCGACCAGCAGATTTGTAGTGATCAATGCCCTTAGGGCCGCGGAAATAATAAATTTTCCAATTAGGCTTGCTTCCTGCTCCCTCACCTTCGTTGTTCAAATGGTTACATATTCCAATATACCCAAAACGTTGCACGGGGCAGGCTCTGC
>PIVM01000554.1 GCA_003353945.1 Gammaproteobacteria bacterium | reverse complement strand
AGTTATGATCAAAGCTTACCCACGAACAAGGCTAAATCAAAGGGCAAAGAAATACGTTCCGCATATGTTGAGGCCATTGACGGACTTGACACTCTTCTACTTAATGTCAGGAAGGCAGCGGATAGAGGATACATTAAGGCGATTGATGGTCGCCGGATACCAGTAGACAGTCCACACAAAGCATTGAACTACCTCCTGCAAAGCTCTGCAGCGGTCGTTGCGAAGCGTTGGCTTGTCATTGCCCACCCACTATGTAAAGACCTCCTAGGGAGGCAGCTGGCGTTCGTTCATGACGAACTTCAGTATGAATGTCCACCAGAAAAAACAGAAGAAGTGAAATTTGCTTTAGAACTAGCTGCAGTACAAGCAGGTGAGTATTACAACTTACGCTGTCCTATCGCTGCCGAAGGAAAGATAGGAATCAATTGGGCTGAGGTTCATTGATGAAATTATTAGTTGACGCTGACTACATTGTTTATAAATGTTGTGCAGGCGCAGAGACAGAGGTTGACTATGGAGATGATGTAATTGTTGTCTCCTCTAAGTTTACTGATGCAATGAAGAATGTAGAACGTGAACTCGATAAGATCAGCTTAGCGTTCCCATTCAAAACAGACTTACACCTATTCTTTTCTGACTCAACAAACTTTCGGAAAAGTATTGAAGAGTCGTATAAAGGTCACCGCAATCGGAAGAAGCCGTGTGGCTATAGACGAGTTATTAATGAACTCTATAGTAGATACCCTTGCAAGATCCTGCCAACACTAGAGGCAGATGATGCGATGGGTATTTATGCAACAATGGAACCTGGCAATGTTATCGTATCTCCTGATAAGGATATGCGACAGATCCCCGGTCAGTTATACAACATGACTGACATGATGACTGTGACTCCTGAAGAAGGACATGACTGGCACTTTATCCAGACACTTGCAGGCGACCAAACAGACGGATACAGCGGAGTACCAGGAATCGGAATCAAACGGGCAGTAAGCCTATTTGAAGAGAACGGTTACAACTGGAAGACTGTTGTTGAAGCCTTTGAAGCAAAAGACCTTGATGAAGATCACGCTCTGATGAATGCAAGGCTTGCAAAAATACTAACAATAGATGAATATGACTTCAAAAAAGGCGAACCAATACTCTGGACCCCCACCAGTTCTGATCGAGCTGACGATGGAGCAAGAGTTAAAGTTGCGGCAGATTGAACTCATCCTTGAGAGAGGAGAGTTTGACATAAAAGATTTAGGAACTATATTTTTAGCATTACAGGAGCAGTGCTTCGTCTTATCCAATAACGTATCTAATCTAGTAAAACAATGGCCTCACCATCCCACTACACCCGTGGACGAATCGCTGTCTGGGATTTTATTCGCGATCAGCAACTCAGCTTCCACCGAGGAAACGCAATAAAGTATATCTGCAGAGCTGGGCATAAAGATAACGAAATAGAAGATTTAGAAAAAGCAATC
>PIVM01000553.1 GCA_003353945.1 Gammaproteobacteria bacterium | reverse complement strand
TGGACTTTGTTTGTTTGCTGCACATTAACAGCAGTAGACCAAAACTTGGAACCCAGATAATCAATTCGAAAAGTGTAACTGCCCTGGCCAAAGGAATCACGGCTGAAGGTGGCCACACCTTCTGTATTTGTTTGCGCGCTTATCCCTGAATAACTGTTGGTGTCGGTAAAGGCGTATGCTTTTACATTTTCAACAGCAGGGCCAGTGGAGCTAAGTACTTCCACTGTGAAATCTGGTGTGGTTGTATAATCAAAGAGTGTGAGTCGCTGACTGCCAAGGTAAACATATTCACGCAGGATATTGCCCTGGTCGTCTGTTTCCATGAGTAGGTTGCCGGATTGGTCATATATTGACAGGATGGTTTTATTATCTGCAGTGTGGATGGTACGCAGGCCACGGCCATCGTAGCCGTACTGGCCAATGGTGTTGGCGTTATCTGCCACCGAGAGAAGACGGTTATCATCACTCCAGTTAAATTCTGTTGTACCTTTACTCTGAATATTTCCGGCAGGATCATAGCTGTAATCGGTGCTTTGTTGTCCTGCTGTTTGGGCAAGGCGGTTGGAGTTTGCCTCGTAGCTATAACTGGTAGTATTTGTATTTTCTGTTTTGTTCAGCCTGTTGCCTACATTATCGTAGCCATAGCTAAGATTGCCGTATTTACCCTGTGCTACGGTGAGCCTGCCAAGATCATCGTAGGCAAATATCTGAGAAGCAGTTTGATCGATGTTATTGGTGATGGTCTCTACATTGCCTGTGGCGAAGTAGGTGTAGTCGCGGTTGTAGAGTGAACCTGCTGTGGTGTTGCTCAGGCGGTAGAGTTGATCATAGTTGTTATTTAAGACAAGGCCATTACCCAGTGTCATAGAGGTTGTCGGGCCAAAGGGCAGGTGGCTTATATTATCGGTGATGGTCTCGGTATTGCCCTGATAGGTGGTGGTGATGGAGGTCACCCGGCCAATGTTATTACGGTTATAGGTGATAAGTCTGCCGCCTGGATAGGTGATGGAGATCAGTTCGGAGTTATCATTATAACCGTAGCCGGTTGTGAAAGTTTGATTATTTTGGTTGCGCTGTTCACTGATCAGGCGACCGAGGCTGTCGTATTGATAGGTTGTGGTGCCTGTGGCATCCTGCATGGAAGTTAGGCGACCGATACCGTTTGTGCCCTGGTCGTAGCCATAGGAAATGTTTTGTGAGGTATCGGGGTAATTAATACTCAAGAGCCTGTTGAGGATATCGTAGTTATAGGTTGTGGCGGTACCGTTGCCATCAGTGGAGCTGATCAGGTTACCGCTGATGTTATATATGTATGAGCTCAGGCCGGTATCTGGTGAGGTGCGGGTCAGGCGGCGGCCAAAGTCATCGTAGCTAAAAGTTGTGGTGTTGTTTTCCGCATCAGTAACGGTGGTGAGATTATTATTAGCATCGTAGTTGTAACTGGTGGTTACGCTACCTGGTTCGATGGTGGT
>PIVM01000199.1 GCA_003353945.1 Gammaproteobacteria bacterium | reverse complement strand
AAATCATGTTACGTGATTTGAGACCCGATAAGTTCAACATTGCATTACCTCCAAAACTTTTCCCTGATTATACTACCACTACATATGGGTGCGCCACGCGAAATCCCAAAGAGCCATAAAGAAGTTGTACACATTCTTAATAAACGAGCACTAGTTGCTCATAACTTCATATGACTTCCGTCCAGTACTGCCTAGTATCAGACATTTTCGCGGGTGAAACCCCGTCGTTCGGCGAAATCCACTCCGAAAAAGAGGAGGGCATTTGTGCAAGATGTATTTGCCTAATACAATTTTCGCGTGATTCTTATTCAGGGTAGATACAGAGGTTGGACTACACTTGAACTTGTTCAGCATAAATTAGTCCGTTTGGGCGCAATCAGTTCATCGAAACCCTTCAGTTAAAGCCGATAATCTACTCGAAACCCAGGTGTTTTTTGAGAAACATGCTGAAAATCGTCGTGAAAAGTGAGCTCCCAGTCCAAGTGCGGTGCTACCGATACAGATGTATTGATAATTTTTATCGAAAAATTATGACAACAATATTTCCAGCAAGAAATCAATTACTATTTTTGGTTATCTCAATTGCCTTGTGCGGTTGCGGTGTGGGGACGCGAGACGATGATAACAATGCAACCGTCCCAGCTCCTCCACCAATAAATACACCTCAACATACAAAAACACAAATTACAAAAACGAAATCTGAGATATCAACAACATCATCAAGAGATAGTTTTTTATTGCCGGGCACTATTTATTACACAGACGGAATAACTATCTATACTTACCCCGAATCAGAACTGTTTTGTCATCCTGAATTAAAAGATTTATTTTCTTTTTCTTTCAGAAGCAAGGATATTGAATTGTATTCTTCCGTATTTTCATTGATTAGACCATCACCCACATGCGACAATGTTATCCTTCAAGAAGTGAAGGGGATTGACTCCAGATATCGGAGGTTGGGGAGAACTTGGTTGGTAAGAAGAGAAGGTTATGCCCTTATAGAAATCCTTAATGAACCAACCCTCATCAAATGGTCCCCCGATGGCGTCAGATTTCTTTATGAACTAGAAGATGGTTTATATCAGGGTATATTAGAATCTACCAAAATATCTCATCAGCTTGTCCATAGTTCAACTAAAACATCTCAGATGTTTAGTTGGTCCCCTGATGGGAAATGGATAACCTATCTTTCTCCAACGAAAGGAAAATATGAAATTTGGCTAATTTCATTACTAAACAATAAAAAAAGGCTGTTGGGAAGGATATCGTTGCCTGCATCTGGATTTGATCCTACTGTTGATATGGTGCAGTGGTCTCCAACAAGTGACGTTATTCACATCACTACTGGTAATGGCCCAATTTTTTTGAGCCTAAGTGGTGAGAGAATATCCGAAAAAGAATTTGAGGATGACGATTGGCTTTTTTGTGCTACGAATACCGAAGCATGTATAAGAAAAAGAGGTTCCGCAGAGCGAAAAGGCTACACGCGGGTTGCTCCATTTTGGGTATTCTGCCAAGAGAACCATGAACAACAGGGGGATTTGATGTCAGGTTTTTCGCCCAACTGTACTATGAGAGCGATAGCGCAAGGCAAAAAACTCTATTTAAACAATTTACTTTCCGGAGATATCAATGAGCTGGCAGAAGTTGAAAATAATATAGTCGATATCATGCATTGGTCCCCCGATGATGAGTTAATAGTATTTTCTGAGCGACCCGATTTAACTCAGGATGAGTTTGGGAAAGTTTACAGTCTTAGTTTGGCATCAAACGAATTGAATGAATTGCCTATCAGGGGTCTCATGGGCGTGTGTTTTAGGTAAGGGCATCCGGCGTTGATTCTCGTTTCGGCCACTATACTGGGCTACAACGAATGCTGCCACAACATAGATAGTCTCGAAAAAGAAACCTACAGCATGTAGTAGTTAGAAAGAAACGCTGCAGGTGGCCGAAACGAAGACCAAGACCTACTGGTGACGAGACCAACAGACTACGAACTCCTTCTCACACGGCATTCGACACGTGGGCAGGCGGAGTTTTTCCTGTCCAATCGCGGCAAGGCAATTGATGAGGTTGAGTCTGTCCACAGACGGTTCATGCAAGCTCTCCAAACAGTACAACATGCTATTCCGGTAAACTGGAGATATGCAAGGGTCGACCGTAGTGATCTAGATCGATTCGTTTTCGAAGCGGGGGATGTTATCGTCGCTCTCGGCCCTGATGGTTTAGTGGCTAACATTGCAAAGTACCTTGATAATCAGATTGTGATTGGTCTGAATCCCATGCCGGATATCTATGATGGTGTATTAGTACGATTTGCACCGGAGCAGGCAGCAGGTCTAATGAAATTGGCAGTGGAAAATGAGGCGCAGACTGAGAAGCTAACGATGGTCGTAGCAACTTTAGACAACGGTCAGCTCTTAAACTGTCTCAACGAGGTCTATGTTGGCCATTGTAGCCATCAATCATCGCGCTACACTTTGCGTTACCTCGATCGACAAGAACGACAATCTTCTTCAGGGCTAATCGTAGCGACCGGAACCGGAGCAACTGGTTGGGCTCGATCGTTAAGTCAGATGTCACAAAGTTCACTGAAATTGCCAGAACCGACCCAACAGCATCTTGCCTTTTTCGTCCGGGAAGCATGGCTAAGTATTGCGACCGGCACAAGCCTTGTAGAAGGACTGGTCGATGCCGAGCACCCGCTGACAATTACCTCAGAGATGGATACAGGTGGTGTTGTTTTTGGAGATGGTATCGAGACCGATTTTTTGAGTTTTGGCTATGGCCAGACGCTGCAAGTTCGACCTGGAAATTCAGTTCTCAATCTCTTCACATTGTGATTTATAAAGAGCTTGGATAAACCGAGAGTAGATATCTTTCCCTTATTGTGTGATAGACTCGTCTGTTCATTTGCCATATCTCGGCAACACTGATTACAATTATCCCATGACATCGACGTCAATTCATCAGGCACCCCCAGAGGAAAGCAGACCATGAAACAAGCCAATGTTGCCATAATCGGGCTGGGATTCGGCGCGGAGTTTATCCCCATCTATCAGGCACATGCTCACGCAAATATGTATGCCATTTGCCAGCGCAACGAGGAGCGCCTCGATGCCGTCGGCGATGCTCTCACTATCGACACCCGTTACAGCAAATACGAGGATGTGCTGGCAGATGGCAATGTAGATTTCGTACACATCAATTCACCCATTGATGAGCATGCCCGTATGTCCATTGCCGCGCTCAAAGCAGGCAAGCACGTCATGTGCACCGTGCCCATGGCCACTACCATCGCCGAGTGTGAAGAGATCGTCGATCTGGTCAAGCAGACCGGCCTCACCTACATGATGGCTGAAACCGTGGTCTACAGCCGTGAATTCCTCTTCATCAAGGAGATGTATGAGGCGGGCGAGTTGGGCAAGATTCAGTACATGCAGGCCTCACATCCGCAAGATTTGGAGGGCTGGCCGGACTATTGGGAGCGGATGGTTCCCATGCACTATGCGACACACGTGGTATCGCCGGTGCTGGGCCTGGTCGACGGTCTGGGTGAATATGTGTCCTGCTTCGGCTCAGGCTCGCTCAGCCCGCGTCTGGCCGAGAAGTCGGGCAATCCTTTCGCAGTAGAAACCTGCCACATCAAGATCAAAGACTCGGATATCGCCGCCCATATCTGGCGTTTTCTGTTCGACACCGCTCGCCAATACCGTGAGTCTGTTGACGTGTACGGCACGAAAAAGAGCTTTGAGTGGGCGTTGATCGAAGGCGAAGAGCATGTGATCCACACCGCCAAACAGCCAGAGCCCGAGATCCCCGAGCGGGTGGCGGTGCCCGATTACGGCCATCTTCTTCCTAAAGAGATCGAACACTTTACAACAACCATCCACGACGCCGATCACCTTTCCTTCATCCAAGGCGCAGGGCATGGCGGCTCTCACCCACACCTGGTCAATGAATTTGTCTCGGCCCTGGTCGAGGATAGAGAACCCTGGCCCAATGCAGTCACCAGCGCCAATTGGACCTGCGTAGGCATCTGCGCACATCAATCAGCACAAAAGGGGGGCGAGATAGTGCGTCTTCCCGAATTCACACAGGCCAGTTGAGGTAGGTGACCTGAATTAAGAGCTTTATCAGCGCTCACGGATTTACGCGGATGACACAGAAATTTCTTGGATTGTCTGAGCATCACGACCTTGTAGAACTGAATTGATCCGTGTTAATCCGTGCCGATTCTTAATTCAACAGGAGTTACGCACTCGCCACGCATTCAATTTATTGGCCTGTCTAATTCTAGCGGATTCTGTGGATCCGTCCAATCCGACGATTTCAATCGTCGTCTACCAAGAATAACCAGCTCAAGCTGGTTGAATTGCCGCCATTTGAACGTGTCTCAGCACGTTTTCTGTAGCAGCCTATGAATTCATTGGTTGCAGCGCCAACCACAGAAAAAAACCCAGAACCAGTGGCCTGTGGGTGCAATTGCAAAAAGTGACATGTGCTGAAAACTCTGGGAAACTTTTTTGAGCTATTTTTTGCCCCGCGTAAACAGGTGGGAACGAGCCCCTCTGTTCACGGGGGTGCGAAAAACCGTTATAGACTTTTCCAGAGTTTTCAGCATGTGACAAAACAAGAAAGCTAGGTCAAAATCTCCCCATCACCCATCATAAGCGACGAGGAGATTTTGATGATAACCAACCTGTTTTTACAAGCTGTTGCTCAATTCGTCAAGGTCCGGGTTGAGACAATGACCCAAGAAATGGCAGAGACGCTTGACTTTGCGACTTTTGAACAAGAGTTAGATGAGTTGATGCGCCAGGTCTGTACAGTGATTACAGCCATCAAATTGGCGGAATTGCTGAAATCGGCTGACTTTTTGGCAAAACTGAAGCACTGGCACTGGGGTCGTTGAATGGGATTGATTAGATTCAAGTCAGCGCCAGTGAGATTTTTTGGATTTTGAACAATTCCGCCAAAGAAAATCCCTTTTCAAGAATGCCCAGCGCCACAGCAGGCGCTTGTTTGGTTGTAAAATGGGAGCGCACAAAATCATGCAGCACCCAATAAGCATCTAGTAATTGTTCCCAGACGGCGCTGTGAAAATCAGGCCCCGTTGGGGCAGGTAGCAAGTAGCAGGTTGCAGGTACAACTTCGCTTGCAGACAAGGTTGAACTTGCCACTTGCAACTTGCCACTTGCCATACACATCGACAAAAAACTGTCGATGATTTTGCGTAAGCGCCTAAGCGTTTTTGCAAGGGCTTCTTGTCTTTGGCATAAATATTGGTCTTCCGCCTGTAACAAGATATTAGCCGCCGCAGGGCACTATTGAAGCCCTCCAGATGGTTGGCATGAACATCCTCATTGTCAAGATTTTGCTCTGTGTCCGGATGTTCTTTGTGAGGTGCTTGATATTTGGGGCGTTTAGGCCCTTTTTTGTGAGCTTGTGAGCCTTTGTTCTTGACCCGCACTTTAACACCTTTCGTCAGGGTGGTAGGGGGACGGCCAACTTGACCCGTTCTAACTACTTCCTGACATATTTCAAACAGAAGATTGCCGTAACGACGCTCTCCGTCGGTCACCAACGACAAGTCCTCAGTCCTTTCTACCCACCGCTTGATGCTTTTCTTTGTTGTACCAAATGTTCGGCAAGCGGCATTTATGCTCATTCCATCGTTGATCGCATTCAAAACCAGGATAATGAAGCCCAACGGCCTTCTTAACCCTTGCAAAGGAGTATTTTTTGTTTCAGAAAAGTAGTTCCCACACTCTTTACAGTGACGAATCTCTCTTTTTTCACCACTGCCAACGGCATAAAATGTGTAGCGCTTATGATTCTCAGAATTACATTCGGGACAGCGGATTGTAGTTAAAGACATTTCCTTTCCTCCTGAATATGCTTGATGTAATCTTGAGGAATATTATGTCTATTTGTTTGTCTCACCAAATCCCATTCAA
>PIVM01000552.1 GCA_003353945.1 Gammaproteobacteria bacterium | reverse complement strand
CAGAGTATGATATTGGCCGCGTATTAGGGGTAGGAATGAGTGGACTGGTGCAAGTAGTGCGGCACAAGACCACAAAAGTCGAATATGCCATGAAGACTGTCCACCTCAATCGTGCAAAGGGGTACATGAAGATTGACGAGCTAAAAAATGAGCTTGAGATTATGATCACTCTTAATCACCCAAACATTGTACGGCTTTTTGAGATTTATGAATCCCCTGAACGAGATCGACTTTACGTTATCATGGAACTGTGTGAGGGGGGAGATCTCCTAGAGCGACTGGGTCGTGTTGGTCGTTTTTCCGAAAGTGAAGCTGCAGTTCTCCTTCGCAAGATGATTAGTGCTGTACGGCATTGCCATGAGAGTGGCATATGCCATCGAGACCTTTGCCTCTGTCACTGGTGTTTTGAGAGCGCTGGAGATGGAGCCGAGCTGAAACTTGTTGATTTCGGACAGAGCAGACATTTCTACAGAGGCGAAGTGATGCACTTGCCTGTTGGATCTCCTCTCACGGTGGCCCCTGAAGTGCTTGCTGGAGAGTACACATGTTCTTGTGATTTATGGAGCCTTGGTGTCATGACATTTACTCTACTATCGGGTCACCACCCGTTCACTGGCAAGGATGATTTTGAGATTCTAAAGAAAGTAAAGAAGGGCCAATGGAAGTGGCCTAGAGAATTGTTCATCACTAATCAAGCATCTGATTTTGTATTGCGGCTGCTAAGTCATAGTCCTGAGAGGCGCATGACAACGTCTGAGGCCCTCTCCCATAGTTGGCTAACAATGCACGCTGGAAACCCTTCGTGGAATACATATAGAAGTACCAGTGAACAGGATGCTCTCAGCACAGGTGGATATGCATGCAGCAACTGCAAGCGTTTCTGGACGCCACCTCCTTCCCCTTTGATCGTGGAAAGCATAAAACAGTATGAAAGAGCAGGCTTATTAAAGCGCCTTGTTCTTCATATGGTTTCTCTATCGATGGGAGCAAAGACGAAGGCTTTGCTTCGCAGTGAGTTTGAGAAGTTAGATACAGAAGGCAATGGGTTTATATCTTCTACTGCTTTTAGCGATGCAGTTAAAGCTTTAGGACTAATGCAAGACAGAACCGAGTTGAAGGAACTAGTGACAGGGCTAGAAGGTGAAGGCGGTTGTTTAAGGTACAATGACTTCTTGGCTGCAGGATCCGTCTGCGTCGATCCAGGGGAGATTTTGGATGATGCTGTGCTACGTGCAGTGTTTGCAAAGTTCGACAAGCGGCACGATGGAAACGTTGTATGTGAAGACCTTGGAGAATTTCTTGGTTGCGAATTGACACCAGCCGAGGTCAAGAGGATGATGTCAGAGGCTGGGTTGGAAGCCCAATCTTTCCTTTCCTACGATTCATTTGTTAAGGTTGTTAGAGAGCAGGTGGGAGCCCTGTCTTCTATTGCATAGCCATTACCACGGCCGTCAATGCTTTGAAGGATGTAAAAAGTG
>PIVM01000070.1 GCA_003353945.1 Gammaproteobacteria bacterium | reverse complement strand
CCACCGGTTTGTGCTTTTTCCAGTTTGTCCAATATGCGCACTGTTTCTTCAGCTGAAGCATTTTCGAGGCGTACTACTTCCGATTCATGATACGAGGATGTATCGATCCGTTTAATCACATCTCTGATACGAGCAATATTGGCAGAAGTATCAGAGATGATAATGGCATTACTCAGCGCATAGGCCGCCATATGGGCCTGTTGCGGCACCAAAGGACGCAGGATCGGAATTAACTTGGCTGCATTAACATTTTCCAAATGGATCACATTGGTGACAATTTCACTGCTAGTCTCCTTGTATTCATCACCCGTCACTTTGACCGGCTGTGACCGCGCATTCTTACTGGGAACAATGCGTACCACATTGTTAGATTCAACAGCCGCAAAGCCATGAACTTCAAGAATGGAGAGGAACAGTTCATACAGCTCTTTTTCATCGACACGCTTGGAGGAAACAACTTTTACTTTGCCTTTGACTTTCGGATTGATAACAACGGTTTTTTTGGTTCGATCGGCAACAAACTTAATCAGCTCCTGAATATCCGTATCGCGAAAATTGACCTCATAGGTTTCAGCTAAAACAGGCATGGTCACCATGCAACTGACAAGCACCAAAAACGGCGCCAGCACCTTATGAATATGTAATTTCATGCCCATATATCGCTTACTTCTTTTCTGTATTATTGTCATCCAGTCACTGTCCTATTTATTGCACCATTTATTGCAATCTCAGCACCATTCATCTGCTACTCTGACTCACCCAGAGACACCATAAAAGTCAGTTCTTCATCACCGCGTTTGACTTCAAAAGTTGCTTCCTGTGCTTCTCTCATCAAGCGATAGACTTCCAGCGCTTTGGTCGGGTTGTTTAATTCTATTCCATTGATTTGTGTCACGATATCACCGGCTTGAAAGCCAAACTGCTGAAACTGGCGACGGTCTTTACCAGGTCGAACCCGATAACCAATCACTGTACCATCCGCATCCTTGGCAACAGACACCTTGATAACCTCAGCCAATGACGTTGGATTGCTCAGTAACTGCTTCCGATACTGAGTTGCCATATCGGTTATTTCGCTGTTGTTTCGCTGATCAACCACATTCTCACGATCCAATTCAGGTTTTCGTCTCGATTTAGAGCCCCTACTACGTTTGGATTGACGAATGGCATTCTCGTCATACAACAATAGAGACTCATAGCGTCCACCATTATCCAGTATCACCCTATCAGATAAGATTTTTGCCAGCTCGACCCGTGGTCCAACCGGCAATTTATCACCAATTATATAGAGATCCTGTTTGTTCTTATGTTCGATCATTGCCCTGGAGTTTGCTGGATCTTCCGCAACGGCAACTCCCTGCAGAGTTAGCTGCAAGCGTGTAGCTACCGCCTCATCCTCAATACCTTCAAGCTGGGTAACAACCGGGGCTACTTCCTTTTTCTCAATGGACTCATCCATCTGCCCAAACAAATTCAATTCCTGTAATTGTCTGATATCCACTACCAGAGAATCTTTAGCCATTTGCTTGGCCTTTACAGGAGCCATGGTACTGCCCACCTGGATTTCAGGCATGGGAACATAGAGCCACACTAGCGTGACCAGATTGTTGACCACCCATACTAACGCCAGCACATAGACAGCGAGCTTCAGTTTAGCCAAAGGTAGCTGTGCCGAAACAAGCGATACTTTTTCTAGCCAGATGTTGATCAATTCGTTGGAGGCCGTCCGCGCCACTCAGTTATTCTCCTCTGATTAACTTCCCATTTTTTATTATGTATGACAGCTGAACATGCTCATTATAAGTAGTTATATACCGGACAGCCACTTATAAAAAAACGCACGTCAATTTGACCGCTTCAGCCAGTATTTGCCATACAATGATAACATTCTAGCAATATTTAAAGAATTAGCTTTAGCTTATTGTAATTAATAGCAAAAACCTGCAAAACAACTGGCAGGAAATACACCCTCACTAACAAGCCTCAAAGCCATTATAACAAGTAAAATTGACCGCGCTAAACGTAAAAAAATCCCAAGACAGGCACTGTTTTGGGATTTTCAGTTACTCTACGGAGGTTTTTCCAGCTATCTTCCTACGATACTGATCATCACGCCAGCTGCCACCGCTGACCCTATAACACCGGCCACATTGGGACCCATGGCATGCATCAACAAGAAATTATGCGGATCGGCTTGCAAACCTATCTTATTGGACACCCTCGCCGCCATAGGTACTGCCGACACGCCGGCTGAACCAATCAACGGGTTGATAGGCGTTTTGCTCATCTTATTCATCGCTTTCGCCATCAAGACACCTGAAGCGGTGCCAATAGAAAATGCGATGATACCCAGCACCAAAATACCCAGTGTATTCAGGTCCAAAAACTTATCAGCACCCAACTTCGAACCAACAGAGAGCCCCAAAAAGATCGTGGTGATATTGATCAGCGCATTTTGAGCCGTATCACTTAAACGATCAACGACACCACATTCCTTCATCAGGTTACCAAAACAGAACATGCCCAATAAGGGGGAGGCAGCCGGTACAAACAAGGCCGTCAATAAAAGCAGCACTAAGGGAAACAGTATTTTTTCTGTTATTTTCACGTGTCGTAGCTGCACCATCTTAATCTGGCGCTCTTCTTCTGTCGTCAGCGCCTTCATAATGGGCGGTTGTATTAAAGGCACCAAAGCCATATAGGAGTATGCTGCAACAGCAATTGCTCCCAGTAGATCAGGTGCTAATATACTGGATACATAGATAGCCGTGGGACCATCCGCTCCACCAATAATACCAATGGCGGCGGCATCGGCCAGGCTAAAATCCATTATCCCGAGGCTGGTCAAACCCAACGCACCCAATACTGTTGCAAATATACCAAACTGGGCTGCGGCACCAAGAAACAGTGTTTTAGGATTTGCCAAGAGCGGACCAAAATCCGTCATTGCTCCAACACCCATAAAAATGATGAGAGGCGCAGCACCACTGGCAATAGACACCGAATAAAAATTATAGAGCATGCCGTTTACATAACCGGCGTCCAAAGCAACATTAATTGCTGCCTGATGGAGCGCAACCGTAGCAGAATGATAGGCATGCAACAGCGTTTCAGCCTGGGCATCAACACCCAATACTTGGGCCAAAGCCTGCATCACAACGGGGTCAGCCGCATTAATGGCGCTTTCAACGGCTGGCAAAGCCAAACCTGCTCCCGGAATATTGGCTAATATGCCACCAAATCCAATCGGCACTAGCAACAGTGGTTCAAATTTCCGACGAATAGCGAGAAAAAGAAGCAACAACCCCACCAGGATCATTACAAACTGCCCAGGTGTCATCTGGGCGATGCCGGAACTCTGCCACAAACTTAAAAACTGTGTCATTAGGACGTTCCTCTTTAAGCGATAGTCAGTAAGATATCACCTACCTTCACGGCATCACCCTCTTTCACTGTAACCTCTGCGACAACACCCGCTTTGGCTGCCCGGATTTCAGTTTCCATCTTCATCGCTTCAAGTATGATAATGATATCACCCTCTTGGACATGCTCCCCCGCAGAGACATTCACTTTCCATATATTGCCAGCCAGGGGCGCCTCGATCGGCTCACCGGCTGGCACCGCTGCTGGAGCAGGTGCTGCTGCCACAGGCGCCACTGCAGCAACCGGTGCAGTTGCTGGCGCTATCGCTGAAAGCTCTCCACCCTCTTCTACCTGCACAACATATTGCTGCGCATTGACGGTAACCGTATAAACCTCTGGTCCACTGGGGGCCTGTGCCGACTTTTCTTTAGCAGCCGGAGGAGCCGCAGCAGGTTCTGCCTCCCCAGTTGGCTCAGGCTCAAAGGCATCAGGATTGCCCCGGTTTTGCAGGAATTTTAATCCAACCTGCGGGAACAGTGCGTAGATCAGTACATCGTCAATTTCTTTTTCTCCTGAAGCCAGCTTGATGCCCTTCTCTCGGGCTAGACCAGTCAATTCTTCGGTCAATTTATCTACCTCAGGCTCTATCCGGTCAGCAGGACGACAAGTGATAGGATCTCCGCCCTCAAGAACCTTATTCTGCAATTCAGTATTAACGGGTGCTGGCGTGGCACCATACTCGCCTTTTAAAACGCCCGCTGTTTCTTTGGTAATCGACTTGTAACGCTCTCCAGTCAGCACATTTAACACCGCCTGCGTTCCAACGATCTGCGATGTCGGCGTCACCAATGGGATAAAACCTAGATCTTCACGTACCTTGGGTATTTCTTTTAATACATCATCCAGCCTATCCGCAGCACCCTGCTCTTTTAGCTGGCCTTCCATATTGGTTAACATACCCCCCGGCACCTGGGCCACCAGAATACGGGAATCAACACCCTGCATGGAACCTTCGAATTTTTTGTATTTTTGGCGAACACCGCCACGGAAATAGGCAGCAATTTCCTCCAGGGAGTTCACATTCAGCCCGGTATCTCGATCAGTGTCTTCCAAAATAGAAACCACCGATTCGGTGGGCGAATGTCCATACGTCATACTCATGGAAGAGATGGACGTATCCACATTATCAATACCTGCCTCAATTGCCTTGAGAATAGTGGCTGTGGAAAGTCCTGTTGTGGCATGACAATGCAGATGGACCGGAATTGACAGTTCTTTCTTCAAGCGAGAAACAAGCTCAAAGGCCACATAAGGCTTAAGCAAACCAGCCATATCCTTGATACATACTGAATCGGCCCCCATGCTTTCGATGGTCCGTCCCAATTGCACCCAAAGATCTAATGTATGAACCGGGCTAACCGTATAGGAAATCGTGCCCTGTGCATGTTTTTCAACCTTGCGAACTGCCTTTATGGCAGTCTCTAGATTGCGAGGATCATTCATCGCATCAAATACGCGGAAAACGTCAACCCCATTAGTCGCAGCACGCTCAACGAATTTTTCAACCACGTCATCAGCATAGTGACGATAACCCAGGATATTCTGACCTCGGAACAACATCTGCTGCGGCGTGTTTGGCATCACTTCTTTCAGTTTGCGAATACGCTCCCAGGGATCTTCCCCTAAATAACGAATACACGAATCAAAGGTCGCACCACCCCAACTCTCAATCGACCAGTAACCGATCTTGTCGAGCTTCTCCGCAATCGGCAACATATCATGCAAACGCATTCTCGTTGCAAACAAAGACTGGTGTGCATCTCGTAAAACAAGTTCCGTGATACCTAAGGATTTTTTTTCATTACTCATGCGTAAAAACCTTTGTTTGAAATTGGGGATGAAACCAACCGTTCAGTCACTTACTGCGATTTGTGGCGTGAACGATATTGCTGAATTGCGGCACTGATAACCGCGACTAGCTGTGTATCATCGGCGATAGTCGTCGGAATTGCTTCTGGGCTGCTAACTACTGGACTGCGACGTTCTTGCACAACCGGCGCGGGCGCGTAACGTAGCACAAGCTGGGACATTGCACTGGTGACAATCACTAAAAGAGTAAGGAAGAAAAAGACGGTACCCATTCCAAATAACAATAATTCCAATCCCTGCTGCATTAACGTGTCTTGCATCGAAGGTATCCTTTTGCCTGTTTAAAGAACATAAACTGCAACGCCAAACCAACTGACAACCACTTGCTGATCTAAACGAACTGCTGGACAGGAGAACCGCTGGCAGCACCATAATTGAAATGAAGCCAAGCTGGACTGTCACTCTACAACTAATTACTTTTTCAGGCAAGCAAACTATCGCCTGTAATTAATCCATATATGAAAATTGCAACAAAATATATGTTATATTATATCAATTAGTTATGCACTATAATTAAAATATACCTCAAGTTTCAAACGATAACTCAGACCCATTAATCACGCATAAAATGACATGGATTAATTTTGTACCTACCCCCTAAAAGAGCACAAATATCCTAAAGATTTCTCGATTGTATATTTAACGCACTCGTTGATTGCCAACACATTGCATACGTTGTGAAAAGCACATTTCCTACAAGCACTTTTGCGTAGTTAACAATTTCCCACGGTGGGAAAATTAGGGCCTCGAAAAATTTATTTTTTCCACAGCCCTTAAACCCGATTATTCGCTTTATTTCGCGCAAGCGATTGACAGGCGAAATTTATTCCCCGTAATATCCACTGATCGAAAGGCGCCATGTCCCAAGATTGTTGAATTATGGAATTGAATTAAACGGGAAGCGGGTTAAAATCCTGCACTGCCCACGCAACGGTAAAGCTATTACAGGGTAAAACCATTAAGGCGTTAACTGTAATAGAGCAAGTCCGGAACCGGCCTTCGAAAAAACCTTTTCAAACGTACGCTGGGTGCGCGAGGAGGAACGCGTACCCGTGACTACTGCCAATCTTGCATCATTGCTCACTGCGTTTTCTCACCTCGCAACCGTAATCAGGACATTGACGGTGGGAAAAAACCTCACATTAGTTATTGGCGGCGCCCGATCCGGGAAAAGCCGTTTTTCGGAATCCCTGGCCCTGGAATCAGGACTGACACCTGTCTATGTCGCAACAGCACAAGCTCGCGATGAAGAAATGCAGACTCGTATCCTCCATCATCGCCAACAACGCGACCCACACTGGATCACGTTGGAGGAACCACTGGCTTTAGCTGAGCTGGTCAGCCGCGAAACATGCCCGGAGCGAATCCTGTTGGTTGACTGCCTGACACTCTGGTTAAGCAATCAACTGGAACAAGAAAATAATCTTGAAGTTGAAACTACGGCTCTGCAAATCGCACTGCAAAATTCAGCCGGCCCCATTGTGCTGGTCAGCAACGAAGTTGGCCAAGGCATTGTGCCGGCCAACAAGTTGGCCCGTCTTTTTCGTGATGAAGCTGGACGTTTGAACCAGGCCGTCGCCACAATAGCTAAAAATGTGTATTTCGTGATGGCAGGATTAACACTTCCGCTGAAAATCGACCACACCCCAACAGGCCCAACAATTCCACAATGAGAGCAAGCAAATGCCCCAACTACACTTTCACTGTGCAGCCGATTTGGCTGCAGCACTCACTGATTTACCCCAAGCCAGCAACGAGGCCATGAGGCAAGCCAAAGCGCATCAGGATCAACTGACAAAACCACAGGGCTCTCTTGGGCGACTTGAGGAACTAGCGCTGTGGATGGCTTCCTGGCAAAGAAAAGAAAAACCCACACTTAACAAAGCGTCATGCCTGGTTTTTGCCGGTAATCACGGAGTAACGGCCCGAGGTGTGTCAGCTTTCCCCGCTGAAGTTACCGAGCAGATGGTGCTCAATTTTAAGGCCGGTGGCGCTGCAATCAATCAATTAACCACACTGGCCGATGCCGAACTGAATGTCATCCCACTCAATCTTGACACACCAACCCAGGATTTTACGCAATCCCCCGCCATGAGCGAAGCCGAGTGCTGTGCTGCTTTGCAAGCAGGCGCAAAGGCCGTTCCGGATGATGCCGAGCTACTTCTATTGGGAGAAATGGGTATTGGCAACACCACGGCTGCCGCCGCCGTTGCCAATGCCGTCTGTGGTGGCACAGCATCAGACTGGATCGGCCCCGGCACTGGCGTTAACGAGGATGGACTGGCCATCAAACGCGATACAGTTGATATGGCTATAAAACGACACAAGCACGTACAAACAAACTCCTTTGATACCTTACGCACGGTAGGCGGTCGTGAACTGGCCGCCATTGCAGGCGCAGTGGCAGAAGCTCGACATCGCTGCATACCCGTGTTGCTGGATGGTTTTATCGCAACTGCTGCCGCTGCCGTTCTAATCCAGGATAATCCCGATGCATTGGCGCATACACTGATTTCACACACATCAAAAGAACCTGGACACAAACGACTGGCACAGCATCTGGATAAACGCCCCGTACTGGATCTGGACATGCGCCTCGGGGAAGCCAGTGGCGCCGCCGTTGCCTTGCTGATTGTACGTGCCGCACTGGCAACCCACAACGGCATGGCCACCTTCGGAGAAGCCAGTGTCGCCACCGCGCCCTAATCCAGTACAGGATCTAGCAGCAGCGTTTATGCTGCTGACGCGCATCCCCGTACCCTGGCATTTTTTGTCGGACACACCACCCGATCACAACGCCAGCGTCTGGGCTTTCCCGATAGTCGGCGCCACCGTTGGCGGAGGGGGGGCAATGACCTACATGCTATCGCTGGCTATCGGATTGCCTGCCCCGGTATCTGCAACATTGGCCATCATTTGCATGGTGCTCTTAACCGGAGTGTTCCATGAAGACGGACTTGCCGATGTAGCAGATGGTTTTGGCGGTGGACAAACCGTGGAGCGAAAGCTAGACATTATGCGCGACAGCCGGATAGGTGCTTACGGCACGACAGCTCTAGTGCTCGCGCTGGCATTGCGTATCGGAGGGCTGTCTGCATTGACGGCAACACAAGGCGCAATGGCGTTGCTGGTTGGCGGCATGCTGTCACGTTTGATGATCATTTTCATGATGGTTTCAATGCCACCGGCACGACAGGACGGCATCGCCCACAATACGGGCAAACCGGCATTTGCCCCAATAGCAGTTGGAGCCGCACTCACCGGCTCGGTGGTTTTTGTATTGTTGGAACCTCGCATAGCACTGTTATGTGTAACTGCCGCTATCATTGCCAGCTTGACTATGGGATGGATTGCCAAACAGCAGGTGGGCGGATTTACCGGTGACGTTCTAGGCGCGACGCAACAACTTTCAGACGTCTCTGTATTGCTTTTACTCGTTGTGTGCTGGTCCTCGTAGCTTGTGTCTACCCTTGCTCCCAATGCCATTAAGTGCAGCTCTAAGACTAGGAGCCGAACTAGGGTGCAAGTAGTAGGGTGCAAGTAGTAGGGTGCAATAAGCTTGCGCGTTGCACCGTTATTTACGAAATCTCGAAGGCACCCTACGGTTTCAACCCTCACCCTCGCAATACCGTACTAATCCAAGGAAGAAAGAACGCAACAATCTCCATACGGGGTGAAGAAGATTTTCTAGAAACTTGAAATGGGAAACAAACACATGCAAAACTTTCACAGCACTACGCTGGCCGATGCCGGATTAAATCTGCAGGCCGTATTTGATATTTCCACCCTACCCGATCCCGTCCTTCAGGTTCTCACAGAACACTGCGACAATCTGGACGAGTTTACTCAGCTGCTTTTGCTAGGTCATGGCGGTCGCAGTTTGTGGAAAAATGTAAAGTCATCCAAAACCACATCCGACCACCCTATTGATGATTACAGCATCAATACGATTAATGCCTATTTCGCCAAAGAACTCCCTACGCGACAACTAACATTTATTTATCCCGGCACAGCACCCATTGGCCTGCAAAAGCTCGGTGAACTTGCTGGCTGGCATTACACCAGTCCGTTTCGCGTTGGCATCAATGCCCACTGGGGCTCCTGGTTTGCATACCGGGCAGTCGTGTTAAGTGATACCTGTTTTACACCAAGCCAAGCGATTGACTCAGTATCACCCTGCACAAACTGCAAAGAGAAACCCTGTCTTGATGCCTGCCCCAGCGCGGCCCTCAGCATCAACGACTTTACTCTGAAAAATTGTCTCGACTACCGCCAGAAACCCGATTCGCAATGTATCGACACATGTTTGTCACGTTTAAGCTGCCCGGTCGGATCTGCTCACCGTTATACGGATGAACAGATAAACTATCATTACAACCGATCAATCACTGTCATTCGTCATTATTTCAATACATAAAAAAACCCGACACATCGCATAATGTATCGGGTTTTATGAAATGGCGCGCCTGGAAGGATTCGAACCTCCGACCCCCTAGTTCGTAGCCAGGTACTCTATCCAGCTGAGCTACAGGCGCTTTGGGTGGCGTACTATAGTGAAGCAAAACAACAGCGTCAATACTTAACTTTTACTTTTTATTCACCATAGAAACCACTGAGAAAAGAGGGTTCGCATTCCCCAATTAAACACGTTAATTCTTTATCTATTCAGTGCAAGAGTCGCTACGCTTCTGCTCTTGCACTGAATAGATAAAAGATTCATGGCGGAGAGGGAGGGATTCGAACCCTCGATCCAGTTTCCCAGATATACCCTTAGCAGGGGCACGCCTTCAGCCACTCGGCCACCTCTCCCAGAACGGGCGGCATAATACCACATCTGCCAAAGAAACAAAGTGGAAAAACACGATTAAGAGTTGGAGTTGGATTCGTCCTCTCTTTCGCGCTCTTTTTCCTTTTGGATACGTTGATAGATTTCTTCCCTATGCACAGCAATTTCCTTTGGTGCATTAACACCCAGTCGAACCTGGTTTCCCTTAACACCCAGCACAGTGACGGTCACATCATCTCCAACCATCAATGTTTCACCTATTCGGCGAGTTAAGATCAGCATTACTTATCTCCTATAAAATTAACAATCCTAGCGCTGACAGAGCTTCTTCACAGCAGGGTATTCCTGTTCGGCCAATTGCCTTCAACCACCGGCCAGCACCCTGTCGCTCTACCTCTAGTATTGACTAGGTTTCGTAAAAAACAACTCAATGAAACTATCTTGTCAGCAGAATAGCACTAATTAGTGCGATACTGCCTGTTCGATTTCCCGATCATCCGGTTCAGCTAACAGCTCAACACCGGCTTACTTTGAAGCGTCCTCTATGCTCTATGGAGCACCTTCAAGATCAAAGGCTGAATGCAATCCGCGCACAGCCAATTCCAGATACTTCTCTTCCACTACTACCGAAATCTTTATTTCGGAGGTTGTTATTAACTGAATATTAATCGACAAATCCGCCAAGGTCGAAAACATACGACTGGCAATACCTGCATGGGATCGCATGCCCACACCTACAATAGAAATTTTAGCAATCTTATCGTCAGTTTTTACTTCTCGTGCACCCAACTCTTCAGATACCTGGCGCAATGTGCTTTCTGCCTGAACCATGTCATTACGATGCACGGTAAAGGTCAAGTCCGTCGTTTTGTCCTCGGCTATATTTTGCACAATAACATCCACTTCAATATTCTCATCACTGATCGCCCCGAGAACTTTTGCCGCGACTCCTGGCTGATCTGGCACACCCAGTATTGTGAGTTTAGCTTCATCTCGGTTAAATGCTATCCCGGAAACAATAGGAGCTTCCATGGTGTGATCATCCTCCAACGTAATTAACGTGCCTGGGCCATCAACAAAACTGGATAACACCCGCAACGGAACCTTGTATTTGCCTGCAAATTCCACTGATCGAATCTGCAACACCTTGGAGCCTTGGCTGGCCATTTCCAGCATTTCCTCAAAGGTAATGCGATCCAGTCGCCGCGCCCCATCAACCACACGTGGATCAGTAGTATAGACGCCATCGACATCAGTATATATTTGGCACTCATCAGCTTTTAACGCCGCAGCCAGCGCAACAGCCGTAGTATCAGAGCCACCACGACCAAGCGTAGTAATATTACCTTGCTCATCAACGCCCTGAAAACCTGCCACAACCACCACACAACCATCACGCAAATCGCTATGAATGTGCTCATCATCAATTTTTTGTATGCGGGCTTTAGTGTGTGCGTCATCGGTTAAAATGCGCACTTGACTACCATTATAGGATTTCGCCTTATGCTGACGCTCATGCAATGCCATACACAACAGAGCTGTAGTGACCTGCTCACCGGTTGAGACCAGCACATCCAACTCTCGTGCAGTGGGCTGCTTCTGCACCTCATTGGCCAGTGAAATCAGGCGATTGGTTTCGCCACTCATGGCCGAAACAACCACAACAACATCGTGACCTTGCTGGCGAAATCCAATTATTTTTTCCGCTACTGCTTCGATTCGCTCGACTGTCGCAACCGAAGTGCCGCCAAATTTTTGAACTATCAGACTCATACTAACCCAGTGCTCTTAACCTATTGCACAAAAAAGGCGCCAATTAAACACTACTTTTGATGAGAAAGAAATAACACGTTCCTTCAAACACGCATATTAGTGCTATGTACCCAGCTTTTCTTGCACCCAGCCGCTTACACTCTCTAATGCTGCAGGCAAAGCTACTGCGTCACTACCGCCTCCCTGAGCCATATCAGGACGCCCTCCGCCCTTGCCTCCCACTTGCTGGGCAACCAGTTTCATTAAATCACCGGCTTTCATTTTCGCAGTAATATCCTTGGTTACACCGGCAACCAAAGTGACCGCCCCATCTTCTACGGACGCCAGCATTACCACTGCCGTACCCAGCTTGTTTTTTAGCTGATCCATTGTCGACAACAGGGTTTTTCGATCCGCACCGTCTATAGCAACCGACAGCACTTTGATACCGTTAATCTCTTTTGCTTGAGATGCCAAATCACTGCCCGTTGAACTCGCCAGTTTGGCTTTTAGTTGCTGCAGCTCTTTTTCCAATTTTTTGTGGCTCGATAGCAATGTTTCTACTTTCTCGACCACAGCCTCAGGACTACCTTTCACCAGTCCTGCAAGTTGAACCAGCTTTTGCCGATTATTTTCAACATAAGCTAAGGCTGACTCGCCAGTCAACGCTTCGATACGCCTGACACCGGCTGCAATTCCAGACTCAGACACTATCTGAACAATGCCAATATCACCACTGCGCTGCACATGGGTACCACCGCATAACTCCACTGAAAAGCCATGACCCATCGTTAAAACACGAACGTTTTCTCCGTACTTTTCACCAAACAGTGCCATCGCCCCTTTGGTTTTGGCTGTTTCCATATCAGTCACAAGCGTTTCAACTTCGCTGTTCAATCGAATTTGCGTATTGACCTGTTGCTCAATCTCCTGCATCTGAGAAGCACTCACTGCCTCATAATGCGAAAAATCAAAACGCAGCTTGTCTTCATCGACTAAAGAACCCTTCTGCTCGACATGTTCTCCCAACACGTTACGTAATGCTGCGTGCAGCAAATGGGTCGCAGAATGGTTTAGTGCTGTAGCCTGCCGCTGCCCAACGGCAACCTCGGCTTGCAATACGTCGCCAACCCGTAGCGAACCTGAAATCAGATTGCCATGGTGAAGATGGCATGACTGGCTTTTGCTGGTCTCATTCACTTCAAATGTCATCGAATCTGTTTTCAATACACCGCAATCACCGGCCTGACCACCCGACTCACCGTAAAACGGTGTTTTATCCATCACCACAACACCGTTATCATCGGCATTGAGTTGCTCAACGGATTGACCGTCTTTCAGCAAGGCCGTCACGACCCCCTGCCCGCTTAGGCTCTCGTAACCTGTAAATTCCGTCGTTCCTTCCAATTTCACAGACTGCGAATAATCGACTCTAAATCCACCCGCCTCCTGTGAACGCTTGCGCTGCTCGGCCATCGCTGCCTCATAACCGGTCATATCCAGCGACAAACCCCGTTCACGGGCTATATCGTTTGTGAGATCTGTGGGAAACCCGTACGTATCATAGAGCTTAAAGACCACATCACCAGGAATCTCATTACCCTGCAAATTGACCAATGCATCATTCAGAATCGACATGCCGTTGTCCAGGGTCTTGGCAAACTGCTCCTCTTCGGTCAGCAGAATTTTCTCAACCCGCGACTGACTGGCAATAAGCTCTGGAAAAGCCCCGCCCATCTCTACGGCCAAGGGCGCAACCAACTGATGGAAAAACGCATCGCGCATACCCAGCTTGTGTCCATGGCGTATGGCTCGGCGCATTATTCTCCGCAGCACATATCCACGCCCTTCATTACCAGGTATCACACCGTCTACCACAAGGAAGGCACAGGATCGGATATGGTCAGCAATGACTCTCAGGGATTGATTACTCAGATCATCCGTGCCAACAACTCTGGCTACGGCAGTCAGCAAGCTTTGAAATAAATCGATTTCATAGTTGCTGTGTACACCCTGCATCACAGCAGCAATACGCTCAAGTCCCATACCCGTATCGATAGACGGATTTGGCAATGCCGTCAGTGTGCCATCAATCGAACGATCAAATTGCATAAAGACAAGATTCCAGATCTCAATATACCGATCACCGTCTTCATCAGGGCTTCCGGGGGGACCACCAGGGACTCCTTCTCCATGATCGTAGAATATTTCTGAACTGGGCCCACACGGCCCTGTATCACCCATCTGCCAGAAATTATCTTCATCCAACTTTGAAAATCGCTGCGGGTTAACACCTACCTGCTCCAACCAGATTTTTTCTGCTTCGTTATCACTGATATGCACAGTCACCCAGAGTTTTTCCTCTGCCAGTCCCATAACATCGGTTAAAAACTCCCAGGCAAAACGAATGGCGTCTTCCTTGAAGTAATCACCAAAGCTGAAATTCCCCAACATCTCAAAAAAAGTATGGTGACGAGCGGTATAACCAACGTTCTCCAAATCATTATGTTTCCCGCCTGCCCTCACGCAACGCTGTGAGCTACATGCGCGGCTGTAGGGTCGTTGTTCCCCACCAAGAAAAACATCTTTGAACTGCACCATTCCGGCATTGGTAAACAATAAAGTCGGATCATTGGCCGGCACCAGCGGACTACTGACCACCCTGCTGTGCTCCTGGCTTTCGAAGTAAGCGAGAAATGCTTCACGAACTTCGGCACTCGTCATAAACCCTTTTGTCATAGTCATCAATCTTCGCTATCTTCGCTGTCTTCCGCGTATGTTTCTACGTATCGTTGTTGGCTATTGTTTTGGGGCAATAAGCTTATCCATCCCAAAACGAAAAAAACACGGCCACAAGCCGTGTCCTTGCTAAAGGTAATCCTTACTTTTTCAGCTTTTCATCAGCTGTTAATTTGCGCGCCTCGCTTTCCAGCATAACCGGAATGCCATCTTTGACAGGATAGGCCAAGCCACTGGCTTTGCAGATTAATTCCTGGTTTTCCTTGTCATATTCCAAGGGAGCCTTGCTGACGGGACAGACCAGAATACTTAACAATTTTTTATCTATCATGCTTACTTAACCTTCTTACACCTTCATTTCTCGATCGGTTTTCTTTCGGTCGTCATCGGCGGGACCAACAGTTGCGGATCAAGGCGTCTGTCAAACCAGTTCATACGCCAATCCAGATGTGCTCCAGTTACCCTGCCGGAATTGCCGATTCGCGCAATTGGCTCACCCTGCTCTACCTCGTCACCCGCTTTGACCAATATTTCACTCAAATGTAAAAAGCTGGAGGACAATCTATGCCCATGATCAATAATCAGGGTACCACCGGAATAAAACATATCGTCATGCGCTAAAGTAACCACTCCTGCTGCAGGCGCCGTTACCAACGTACCGATATCACCCGCCACATCCACACCGTAGTGCGGTCTGCGCGGCTCGCCATTATAGACCCGCTGACTGCCAAACACACCTGTTATCGGCCCATTGGCAGGCCACTGAAAAGACTGAGCAAAATAAGAGCGCTGATGGTGCTGCTTGCGAGCTTCAGCAATCAAACGATTTTCCTGTCCAATACGTTTCAAATCTTCCTCGGACGGTGCCATCATCTTCTTTGAGATACCATCGATTCTCTGAATGTTGTAGCTGCGTTTGACCACCTTCAATAGCTGCTCATGTCGTTTCCCTTCCGGATCAATGGTCACAAGTTGATCGCCATCATCCGCATCCCTGTCAAAACCAAGCACAAAATACCCTTGCTCTGATACGGCCAGTGTACGCTCATTGAACAGAACCTGAGTACCCGGCTTCACCTTGCCCACGACCAAACCACCCTGTCGAAATTGCCCGCTTAGCTCCGTCTGAGCCATACATGAATATGTGAATACGAGCATCAAAAACAGGCCGCAACCTTGTAACAGTCTGATCATTATTTACACCCTTCGCTTACTAATACGCAAATACTACCGAATTCAGTAATAGTGTAAACTAAGCTATTCTAATTAGGTGCGAATAGGCGATAGGAACAAGTAATAATACCTATGGGAAGATACCGAAAACCCCGCCCTCGTGGTTCGCGCTATATCACTGCTGAAGGCGAGCAGGCCCTGCGCAAAGAATTACATCAGTTGTGGAAAATTGAACGTCCCCAAGTCACCGCAATTGTGCATGAGGCAGCCAAAAACGGAGACAGATCAGAAAATGGTGACTATATCTACGGTAAAAAACGGTTGCGAGAAATCGACAGTCGCGTTCGTTTCTTAGGCAAGCGCCTGGAAGAATTACAGGTTGTAGACCAAATACCTGATGAAAGGGACAAAGTCTATTTTGGCGCCTGGATCAGTCTTGAAGATGATAACGGCGAGGAACAACGTTATCGGATCGTCGGCCCCGATGAGTTTGACCTGAGCCAGAACAAGCTTTCCATGGACTCGCCCATGGCAAGAGCCATGCTGGGCAAGCGTCTGGATGAGGAAATCGTGTTAAACAGCCCAGATGGCATCAAGCGTTTTTACATCATCGATATTCAATATCCTGAGAGCTCCTGCGATCAAACAGGCTTATTGTGATAAGTAAAACCGGAAAGTTGTCTCTTCTGTCAATTCAAATACTACAATATGCGGCAGATACAAGAATTGCTGTAACCGAGTTTACTGACACCGCCTGACAAATCACTCAATTTGACGGTAAGGCCATAGTGAATCGCTTTTGTAAACAGGGAATCAAAATTCGCCAAGCGATTGTATGATCTCCCTCCCACCACTAAAGGGAGATCATACATACTCTACGCGAAAATGCGCGGTTCGCCCAACATACTGATTTATTACTAAGATTAAGAAAACGCGCACCAATGTTGCGACTATAATAAATTAGAATGAAATCCAATTTAGTGGTTAAATCCTCCGATATAGATGATAAATAAACGCACCTACTCCAGTTTAGGTAAACCTCTCATTACCACACCCATCATTGCAGTTATATTCTCCCTGCTTATTGGCTTCGTATGCCTGCAATTCCTACATCATCACATCAACAACAAGAATCACACAAAAAGTCTCAACAACCTTGCTGAGCTGCTAGCCAGCCAGATAGCACCTCTGCAGGCCTATAATGATGAGCAAAAAGTATCAACTATTCTTCATCAACTAGACAACCAAGAGAATATTGTCAAAGCCGTTGTATATGACATTGAAGGCAACATATTTGCTCAATTTACACCAAGCGCTGCAAATAAAAATGGCCAGAATCCAGCCAGTAATACGTTTTTTTCGCTAAGCAATCTGATACAGGTAGAAAAAGAGATTGCTAAAAAAGATAAAAAATTCGGTCAGTTGATTATTGTTCAACAACACACTTATTCCCTGCAGACTATTGAGCTGCTTATCATTGCGTTTTTTGCAATAACACTCACATGTATTCCCTTCGGCTATATACTCGGCAGGCGCTTACAGAAATCAACACTCCAGCCGATTCAGAATGTATTCCAACAGATCGATGATTATTGCAACACTGATGACCTTTCACTGCGCATCACAGCCAAACGAGATGATGAATTGGGCTACTTGGTCGATAGCATCAACAATACTCACGCTCGCTTTCAGGCACGTGAACAATTGCTGGAGAAAAGAGTAACCGACAAAAATCAACAGTTCTACCAAACACGCCAGCTATCGGAGCAGCTTTTTGAACAAACGATCACGCCAACGATCATCGTCAATCACAAACAAAATACGATCAGCAACAACCCTCCGTTTCGAAGAGTGTTCGGATTCAGCTGCTCAAAGCTCACATTTGTTGAATTATTGGATAAAATTGACCTCACGCACCAAATAAAACAGGATCTACTGAATGGTCAACCAACTATAGTTGAAACAGAATGTTTGAACGCAGACAAGCAACAAATGCAAGTACGTATTTCAAGCCCTGAAATTCACTCAAAAATTTATCAATTAATATTGATTGAAGACCTTTCACAAAGAAAACAAATTGAAAAAGCGCTCTACACCGAAAAGGCTATGTCACAGACAGTCCTTGATTCCATTGGGGATGCAGTGATTACCACAAGCCTGAACAATGAAATACAGTATATGAATCCCGCAGCCGAACAACTATCTGGCAGAACACAATCTGAAGTCGTCGGTCTGCCTATTTCAGATCTTATTAAGATACTTGACGACAACAATCTATTATTCAGCTCAAACAGTCAAAAACCAAATTCAAACCAACATCACAACGAAGTCCTTGACTGCTTTATTATTACTCTGGATGGCCGAAACCGACAAGTTGAATATTGCGTTGCACCACTTTATGGCGAAACAAACATGACGCTAGGCAAAGTCATCACATTGCGTGACGTATCTGAACTACGTCATCTAGCACAAAAGATGGAGCACCATCTGGCTCATGACACTGTAACAGGATTACTTAATCGCGACTCTTTTCAATATCATATTGAACGCAATTTAAGTGCAGGCATTACCCGCGACAAACCACTTTCCATTCTTTATTTTGATCTGGACAAGTTTCAACTAATCAATAGCATATGTGGAAATGAAGCCGGAAATCAGCTTCTTAAACTAGTTGCCGGGCACATAACAAACACCGCCAGGACTGGCGACCCCGTTTCGCGAATGGAAGCAGATAAATATGCCGTATTACTTCAGGGATGCCCTAACGACAGAGCAATGAGCATTGCTGAAGAAATCTATACTGCCATCAATGAAACCGATTTTTTATGGAACGATAAACACTATGAAATTGGAGTAAGCGTAGGATTGGTAACAGTAGAGGAGCAGCCTGAGAATGATATCAATCTTATAAATCTCTGCGAAACAGCCGTTATTAATGCAAAAGAAAGCGGAGGCAAGCGCATTCAAAACCATCAGCTCAATAAAGAGACTCAAGTTCTTAAAACCTCTGATACAACAGTGATGTCTCGTCTTAACGATGCACTGCAGGATTACAATTTCGAGTTAATGTTCCAAACTATTAGCCCAATAAAACAACCAGTTACGGGCGAGCACTTTGAAATTCTATTGCGTATGCGTGATGAGGACGGAAACCTTGTTCCCCCAGGATTATTTTTACCGACTGCTGAACGCTACAATATGATGCAAAAGCTGGACAGTTGGGTTATCAACACCACGGTCTCCCGCTTAATCGATAACAAAGAATTACTCAAGAATCTTGAACTTTGCTCCATCAACCTGTCAGCCCAAACCTTGCACAACGAAATGTTTCTCGATTTTGTGACGGATCTGTTTAGAGCAGCCTCAATCCCATCAGAAAAAATCTGCTTTGAAATAACAGAAACAGCTGCCGTATCCAACTTCACACAGGCAGTGAAATTTATTAATACGCTGAAACAAACGGGTTGTCGCTTCGCACTTGATGATTTTGGAACAGGCATGTCGTCCTTTGCCTACCTAAAGAAACTCCCCGTGGACATTCTCAAGATTGATGGCATTTTCGTGAAAAACATTATCAACGATCCAATCGATCTTACCATGGTTAAAACCATCAATGAGATAGGACATACGATGGGGCTGAAAACTGTTGCCGAATTTGCCGAAAACCAGCCCATTATCGACATATTGACGGATATTGGTGTCGATTATGCGCAGGGTTACGGTATCGCCAAGCCGAAAACATTTCACTCACCACATCATTATAATCAGACTGACATCTAACGTTGATCCAAGCTATTCTATTGCGATTCTATGGCAATGGATAGATTAACAAACCGTACTCCGCTGCAGCAAAATACAAATAGTCTTCGTTTAAAAATAACCTTCTATTGTATTTATAGTTGTACTTTGTCAACGCAGCAGCCTTCATCGCCTCCTCCATATCCTCGGAGGAAGTGGGATCAAGGCTTGTCGTCAATTTCAGTGTATTAGCCCAAGTCTGGAAGCTGCTATCCAAAATAGCTGGCGTGGAGAGCGAATTGATCAACTCATAGGAATCTACTTGACGTGAAGTAAGTCGATCGTCAGCTTCCCATGCATAGACTCCTCCATTTAACGTAGTAAACGTGCGAATGGGTGCTAGTGGAGCAGTTATCTCAACGGGATTGTCAGGGTCTGAAAAACTGAACATTAATAACTCCAAATCGTAGGCATACGAAATCGTATCACCGTGACCAACACTTAAGTGTAATTCATTTTCGTACAGCATTGCATCCAATGGTAGATGTCCAAAACCAGGTATGACGATTTCACTGACCAAATTAATGTTGTTTATATCCGACATATCGACAATATGGATAGTAGTTTCAGTAAAACCAAGAAAACCTATTACAATCTTGTTGCCAAAACACTTGAAAAGATCCGCAACGGAAGGCGAAATCGAAACTACCTCATATTCATTTGGAAATTTTTTGTTACCGAGAGCATGGTCAAGAATATTTTCTAGAGTGAAATCGACAAACAGCGGTAATAGCGCAGATTCTGCATCACCAATCTTGAATAATCTTAGCCCACTAGACATTGTAGAGTAAGCCCCACCCCACACAATTCCATTATTGGTTGAACAAACGCCTGCAAGCGGCAAAATAGTTGAGGCCACGAGCCTTACTACTCCTGGCTCACTGATATCATAAACGCGACTGTCCATCTGCTGAAGGACATATAAGTAATCGCCTTCGATAAAAAGCTCTAGAACAGCATCGGTTGCAATAGAATCAACTATTCGAGGTTGTGCCGGGTTACTGATATCAACAACCAGTAATGCGCTGTTGGTGGTTACGAAGGCATAACCACCTTTCGCAACGACAAAATTCGCCTTTGATATTGTGTCCACATGGCCAACAATATTACCTAGCTTTGCATTCACTTCAGAAGACGAAAGTGTACTGAATGCTTCATCAGTCTGGATAATACCGGCATCAAATAGATCACTGTGATAGCGAGGATTCCATTCAAAAATATCGTTATGGTCAACAATCTCGTCTCCAGTGACATCCTTAACAATTAATACTGCGAGCTGATCAAGCAATGCAAGAAGCTGTGCTGGTGTTTGTCCAAACTGTAACTCCTGGCGCACTACCCGATAGATGGCTTCTGTCACCCGGGTCACTTTCCAATTTTGCATTAGCATACGCTCACCGGTGATCACCGTATGAATGCTGGAGTCGTTAACCGTTGGCGTCTCGTCAAGAACACCATCGTCGTTCACGTCTATATCCGAACCACCCACCACTTCAATCAAGTAAATATGATCAGCTTCAATGCACTCAGCCGGCAACAGGATGAGTCCGGCTTCGTCCAAAATATCGCTATCTGTGGTTGTGGTTTCGCATACGGGGTCAACAACTGTTTGATCATCAAAAGCCGGGATGCCCTCGTAGTCTTTGCCATCGTAGACTTTTACACTGGCGTTAACAATTGGACCTAACAACGCCTGCCCTGGCATTACACCTGTGCCGTCGATGTCCGGCGGACCAGCTGAGCTGTTGTTATCGTTGGAGCATGAAACAACTGTGATTAGCGCTGCGATGAGTAGTGCGGCAATTTTCATTTGGCGTTTCAACATTGGGAAAGCCCTAATGGAGTATATTCATATTGTTATAATTTATTGTTTTTGAGTGTCATCAAAAAAATTGATACTAACACCCGTTTTTCTTTTTTCTTCAATTATTGACGTGCCTTCAGCTATAGGACCAGTGGGTTTTCTCGAATCATCCCATTCAGTCATTTTCTCGATAGCATACCGGGTGATATCCTTGACGATCTCATTCAGCTGTTCAGATTCCTCTTCACTTACGTTTTTGTAGCTGAGCATTTGCTGCAAACGTCGTTTACTTTTATCCGTTTGCACAACATTGAAGGCCATAATATTAATCATTGATTCGAGTTGTTCACCAATTACCTGGATAACAGGCTTCCCCTCAGGACCAATGCCCAACTTTTTCTCGTAACCGGGCTTTTCCAGCCTCAAATAGCCATTATCCAGTTTACTGACCATACCAGCTCGAAGCATTTCATCCAGGATAGGATAGGGCCCAATGCCACCGGAATAGCCTTTCACCAGCAACTCAATACTGGGTTCATCAGCTTCGCTTGAAAAAGGCAGTTCCATTGGCTTGTTATTATGCTGCCAAGCCTCATCCTCATACCAAGCTCGAGCACAGCGCTCGGCTCGATTATAATAATGTTCGCTACGCGCTCCTCTACCTGCACGAATATCAGCAACGGTGTTTCTATCAAATCCCGTCAGTACAGAAACTCGGGCGTGGCTGTTCTTTTTTCCTGGTATCGCAAAATCCTCTTCAGCCGCTGCAACGAAGGCAACTTTCAGCGCTTCGATACTTTCAGTTGCTGGCAAGCCCTGATGCAACATCAGTTTGGCAAGCGGGCGCATCATGCGGAAGATCGCCTTGAACGCCGGAGAGCGTCCCTTCAGTCGACTATTGTCTTTTGAATCGAAATTCATCTTTATCAAATACCAAACTGCCCACCGAAACACATTAAAGCATGGTGATTATGCCTGATCAGGCAGAAAAACGCATGGATACATGCATTAAAATAGCCATTATTTTTTACCTCCTCCTTTCTCACGCGTGAATTTATATCAATAATTCGATTATAGGGCACATTTTGCTGACATCTAAAGCGCTTCTCTACTAAAAATGATCAGCATTCTGACCTTTATTGCATGTTTATATGCATTATATAAATAAAACAGACGACTTCGCTAAAGTTGACAAGCCGTAATGCGCCCCACTAAATAACATTTATTATGTTGTATTATATGTCTTTTATGGAATTAAATTTAATGCGTCCGACCACTCATGATAAGCAAAGCATTTCAAAATCAAATTGTATTGCATTTATTTTTGCATTAACAAAACAGCTACTGTACATTGTCTCGTATGGAGCAGAGGGCAAGATTAATAAGAAGTGTCTGCACCCCATGCTGTTTTGTTTCAAACAACACAATCCCTGGCGTGTATCACAGAAATGTGAGCACTCATACGTCCCGACTGAAGGAAACAACTATGAATATTTTCATAAACTTACGAAAAAAGTTTTTATGGCCGCCAGTGTTAATCACAGCTGTATTAATCACTCTCTCGGGCTGCTTACCACCGCGTGACGGATTACAGACATTCATCGAAGGTGAACGCGAACCAGGTGAACCAGCAGTCATCTTCGAGTCCGGCGGAACCCCAATCAACTTTTTCGACATGGCAGGAATGTACTGGATATCGACTGGCATTACCGGCGCTGTGTCTCAACAGACAATGACAGTTGCATACAACCGGGCCGGACAGGGATGGAGTGAATTCAGCAGCACTCCCCGAGACGCTGAAAACATTGTCAATGAATTAAGAACGATGCTCAATGAGAGAGAAATCGCTCCTCCGTATATTTTGGTTGGACATTCCCTTGGCAACTATTACATGCAGTATTTTGCACGCAATTTTCCCAATGAAGTTGTTGGGTTAGTGATGGTAGACGGCTCGCAACTCGACGCATATAACTCCTGCATAGATTGGTTTGGCGATATTTATGAACCTTATTGCAAATCCTATGACGCGGAGTATTTGGCAAACCTTTTTGCGGAATTGGGTTATGACGATGAACCAGGCTTTAGTGAGATCAAGCTGATGGATTTATCTTATCAACAAATAGCGTCGTCCCCACCGATGCAAGAAATGCCCTTTGTGATGCTAGCCTCTACCGATACTGGCGCACCTGAGGCCACACAGGAGCAATGGGATGAACAATTCCCCGGCCTGCCCATCATCTCAACGGAAGACGCATTTGAGTGGGCCTATGACAACCATTACCAACAACTTGCCCAGGTCAGTGGCGGAGTACATATTCCGCTGGAAGGCGCTTCGCACGCCCTCATCACAAAAACTCACGCTCAAGACATTACCAATCAAATCCTCGACGTATTAACTCAGGTACAACAAGCCCAATAATAATGTGTGAAACGAAGATGTCTTGGATATTTTCACGCCCTGAACAAAGGAATTCACAATTACGAATCCCCTTACACAACTTTCACAGAATCCCACACAGGCATACAAAGGATAATAAAAATGAAAACAATATTAACGAATGCATCAAAGCTCGTTTGCGTGCTGCTGTACTGGTTTCTTATAACCTCACCTGCACACGCTGCATTACAGATGAGCTTAGAGAGCCTCGCTTATAGCGACCCTATCGGCCAAGCCTCACCTGTATTATTAGGGTTTGCTTTGTTTTTCGCTCCAATCTATGGACCATTGCTCGCTTTAGGCGCCGTAATGTAAAGGCGCCGCAATGTAAAGGCGCCGCAATGTAAACCGAACGTCATTAAAATAGCATCAAGTCCCTATGTGCTCCTTTGAGAGCACTTAGGTTATCATTTTTTATCCCTGCAGACTCCCAGCCCAGCAACACACTTATTAACCAGCAAAATGTATTGATAAGCCAGCGCTTCCCGACGACCATTTCATTATTATTCGTTTTTCAACCAGCCTTTTTCTATAGCCGCATCAATTTGAATAAGCATCCATTCATAAACCTCGGGAACTTCTTTTGCTATATGCTGATTAATTTCTTTCACTTGACTTTTGCTAACGCCTTGCTCTATCCACGCTTTGCCACTTGTATTTAGATTCATCATAAACGGCAAAAGGCGATCAACCACTTTTACCCATCGACTCTCCACTGTACTTTGCGCTTCATATTCCTCCCATAACTGCTCTATTTCAAGAGCAAAAACAATCGGAGCAGTTGCCAATTTACCGATATACTCGCGCTCCTTTATTTCGTTTTTTGATCTTTCAGGATCATATATGGATATGTCACCTGCGCCTATTTCACAAACGTCATGAACGAGCGCCATCTTCAAGGCTCTAACAATATCAAATTCAATTTTAAGTTCTTCCTTTAGCGTGAGTACCCCCATTGCCAAATGCCAACTGTGTTCCGCTGAATTTTCATTTCGAACAAGATCAGAAACATAGGATCGACGCGTAACATTTTTCAACTTGTCAAGTTCAATTAAAAAACTGTATATATTATCCATATCACATCCGGATTGATGATTCATATCGACATCGGAATTTTTCCCGTGACCCTTAAGCATTTCTATCAATATCATTACACTTTGATTGAATTATAAATTTCTTTGGTTTTTTCATAACATTTTGAACTAGTTCCCAACCACCCCTCTCGTGTGGCAAAGTACAATCTGTACAATCTTTCCTACCCTCTGAAAGAAGCTCGTATTCTCCAGGGCATTGAATGAAATACATGGGGCAATAACAAAACAAACAATTAAGATCTTCTGTAATCTGATGACATGGATAGTACTTGCACTCTTTATTTGAAAAATGTTTATGGCTGTCATTCATGGATAATCAACTCTTCATTAATCTATCCTACTATTTCTATCCAACAACAGGATTTCAACACATAGAAATCCTACAATAGTAGATATTGTCGATATTTTCCCACAAAAACAATTACTTTACTAACCACGGTACAACCGATGCGTGTATCACGGAAATATAGAGCTGCCGTTTTTCAGTCAAATTCAGTATAACTATAACGCGTATCAAAATTGAAATCTGTCCTAAAAAGTACGAAACTTACAATGTACATTTGACTTACAGTCATGAGTACTAAGAGAGCTAAAGGATAATTCCTTTCAGCTCCCCGAAATGGCAAACCTGTGGTAACGCAGGGACGCAAAACCAGTGCCCTTGTAGAGATGTGCAGGGTCGAACGGTTACCGAAGGGAGTTGTGCTAGGTAAGGTGCCTGGATCTATCTGATCCAGTTTTTCTGACTTATGCCCAACGCAATCGTTATAAATTGAACGTTAACGTAGATCCGGAGACGCGTTTTTGGCATAAAACTCTAGTTTGAAAACACGATTTTCACCCATGCGCAGCACTGCCATATTTAGCTAGCTTAACTCATCGGTCACAATTAGGACCGATGGTATCTGTGCAGAGGTAAACAGTAGAGAATTGTCACTGCATAAATGCGGCCATATGAATAGAAATTTCACCTACATTAGCAATATCACTAACTCGCTTGCTACGACAGTAGCACATCATAAGCAAGCAATATGGGTTATTTCAATCATGTTTTCACTGGTAGTGGCGACATGCGCTGCAACGATATATTTTGTTTATAAACACGACCCATCGAAATTCAATGAAAAAATATATTCATATCAAAGAGATTATGAAGAAAATCCTTTTGGCATAAATGATGCCATCGCAGCTTGTCGTGCCGAAGCATCCTTAAAGCTGGGGTCAGAATTGAAAAACACAGTAGTTGATGATCTTTCCACCCGCTTTGATACCGCCAGAGGTATCTTTTTTGTCGCACTGAATGCTGGGTCAGTAACTGCTCACAAGAATGATCAGCAGCAAATCTATTGTCATGTTGACCCTAAAGACTACTTGGTAAGTTACTTCAAAACACATGGAGCAAAAAGGCGTCAATTTAAACTCAGCTTTTTTTGATGACAGGAAATATCTCAGAAAAATCTATCCAACTGATGTACTAAATCCGCTTATAACGCAATCAAAGGCGCGCTATGTATTGAACGATCCGCATATAACAAGCCGAGAGGAAGTTCACCATGCATTATCGGATAACAAAAAAAGTCAGTAGTTCCCAAACAGGATTTGATCTGTGAGCTTAACGACAAAGGTAGGGTAGTAAAATCTTTTGCCGTATACCAGCGAGGCATTTTGTCGCGCAATATTCTCGCAGTCATAGCACTGTTGAGAATAATCAACTTCTCAGCTGCCAATTCCTATCATTCTGATCAAATAAACTGATGTTCCACCAGCTCCCCCCATCAACAAGCTTGACCAAACCATCCCTTATTGTGTTTTCTTGA
>PIVM01000551.1 GCA_003353945.1 Gammaproteobacteria bacterium | reverse complement strand
TCCACAACTAGAACCTCGTACCGATTGTACATCACTTATCTACCATAGTAGTAACTATATAAGCCATAAAAAGTATGGGGTTGAAATGTTTTTGTTAGTGAGTTTTACCACGGGTCGAGGGCATAGCTGCGGCAGGCCTCGAAAATGCTGTAGATTCGTCTGTCGTGTGGGTGTTGTATGTATGGATTTGGACCGGTATCACAAAGATGATGCGGATAGGCTATACAAAGCCATGGGTACTTGCTTGGTATGAGTCGGTCCAATTTGGGGTCCACAAGCAGCATTTTTCATAAAACATGTCAATTCGGGACCTTGCAAAAGTAGACTCTGGGGGAGCAGATACGTAGGAATTCCGAAACGTACGAGTAAAAATTAGACTCTGGGGGAGCTTATTCGTAGGAACAAAAGGAAAGGCGCCACTTGTGTAGGAATTCCTAAATGTAAACTGTTGATAAAAAGGTCGTCCAGCTAAATCACATGCCTTCAATTCAAAGGCCAATACTTTGTAACACAGATCTACTCATGCAAATTAGATTGATAGTTGGGCGGCAGAACAATGTGGTGTTGAATTTGTTTCAAACTGCCCCGTTGCTTCTGCCACCTTCCATGCGTCGAGTACTATGTATGACCGGTCGTGTGTGAGCTTTTGGGGCGAAGCAGCGGCCACTGAGGCATCCTTTCTTGGCCATTGCTGTCTCCCATCAACGGTCAAATCGCGCATTTTTGGTGGTCTTTTGCCATGATGTGCTCAACCCCACAGCATCGTCATCCCAGCCCGCCGACCGCCACCAGCACCTCCCTCTATGTTTATATGAGCGATCTTGCGTCGGCGGCGCCATCGATGAGGCTCGAAGTCGCCGTATCTTGGACGAGCATCCGACCCCTCGATGACGACCATCGGAATAAGAGACCATCTCTCTTTTATTTATTGCAAATGGTCTGTCTGTCCACCCGTTCCCCCTCCCTCCAACCATGATGTGCTATCTTTCGACAATCAACCATGACATGATGTCGATGGCGCCGCTTCAGTCGCTCAAATACCCCACGAGAGACACTGTATGCAAATGTTTCCGGATCTGGTCTTCACGTTGTCGACATGTTCTTCGCGAAGCAAAGTGTTGGAGGTTGGAAACATGTTTTCGTGTTCCAGAAGCGACATTGGAAGTGGCGTAGCGGCCGAAGGGAGAAGCCATACCGGCGATGGGATTCATCATCCCAACCCTTATACATGGGAGTATCGTCGGTGTGGTGGAGGTCGATTGTTTTGGCCGGGAATGTTGTTTCGGAGAACCATTTCATGTTGCTAGCATTTTGTTAGCGCCCGAAAAACCACCTGCTAATAGAAACATCGATAACTCAACGAATGTCCACAACTAGAACCTCGTACCGATTGTACATCACTTATCTACCATAGTAGTAACTATATAAGCCATAAAAAGTATGGGGTTGAAATGTTTTTGTTAGTGAGTTTTACCACGGGTCGAG
>PIVM01000069.1 GCA_003353945.1 Gammaproteobacteria bacterium | reverse complement strand
TTTTGTGCTTCGCTGCCTCCGTTGATAAGGCAGGTGATGGGCGCGTTGGCCAGCCCACCGTACATACTCCAGGCCCAGTTGCAGGCGCCGACCATTTCGTTGACGGCGATACCGACGGAATTGGGCAGACCCTGGCCACCCTCGTCGATGGGGGCGCTTAAAGCTTGCCAGCCGCCGTCTCCCCACTGCTGGAAAGCGTCTTTAAAACCGCTTGGCGTTGAAACTTTACCATCCTTGAAACGGCAACCTTCTTCATCGCCAATGCGGTTCAGCGGCAAAATGACGTTTTCGGAAAATTTGGCGCCGCTATCGATAATGGCATCCAGCAAATCCTCCGATGGCGCTTCACAGTCTTGCAGAGAGGCATAGTGTTTGTTGCAGTGAAGTAATTCCTTCATCACAAACTGCATATCGCGCAACGGTGCTTTGTAGTCAGGCATTACGGGTTCTCCTCGTGCTGATCTGAAGGCAAGATTATAACGTGATCTTCTTTGTTGCGTAGATGGCAAAACAGGTCGAAAAAATGCCAATAAATAACGAAAAAGGTCATTATGAGGGTTGAGTATGTACTTTGAGCGAATCTAAGGGCGACAGCATTGGCGGTTTCTCCAGGAAGATGGCTGGCCTGCGGAATTCTTCCTGCCGGATAATGCAGGGGTGCCATGGCCTGTACATATGTGCTTTGGTGAGCACAAACAGATCGCCTAATCTGAGACTTGACTATACTCAACAAGAGCGTTTTTTCACTGATTAGACAGTAAGCTTTAAATTGCTGTCTAATCAGCTGTATTGGGTTTGATAAGGGAAAACAGGGTTTATGTATACGCTAGATCAAATAAGGCAATCCCCCAATATTCTGGCAAAGGACTACCAGCATTCTCATGTGGCTAGCCGGATTTTGTTGACGGGACATAGTCATCAGGCGTCGCCGGATCGCAGCTTGCAAGGGCAAACCGAAGCGTGGATGTGGGCAGCGAATCATATTGAAGCGCGATGGGATGAAGCGTTGGAGAAAACCTGGGCAGTAAGAGAAGGTTTTGCCGCTTTATTGCAATGCGAACCGCAGCGTATTTCCCTGGCAGGCAGTGTGCATGATTTGGTCGTTCGTTTTTTGTCCTCCCTACCGTTTGATAAGAAAAGCAAAGTTGTTACCACCGATGGTGAACATCCTTCCGTATTGAGACAGTTGTATCGCGCCGATGAGGGTGATTTGAATGTGGTGACAGTTCCGTCTGAACCTGCCGCTACGGTGGCGGAAAGAGTGCAGGCTGAGCTGGATGACAATACGGCGGCAGTGTTTATATCTTCTGTTTTTTTTGAGACCGGCCATGTTGCAGTGGAGTTAGATACACTGGTGCCAATCTGCCAGAAATACGGTTGCCAGCTTTTTGTGGACGCTTATCAAAGCATTAATGTGATGCCGTTTTCAGTGCAGGACTTCAATCTGGAGAGGGCTTTCGTCGTCGGCGGTGGCACCAAATATTGTCAGCTGGGTGATGGCATTGCCTTTATGCATGTGCCTGAAGGCTACAAAGGTCGACCCTGGGTATGTGGCTGGTTTGGCACCTTTGACGTGATGGAGGATAATCCGGCCGGCTTGCCCATTGCCTATGGTGATGACCATCAGCTATTCGATGGTTCTTCCTACGATCCGACAGCACATTATCGAGCAGTTCATGTATTTGACTATTTTCGTCAACAGCAGCTGACACCGGAATTTCTTCACGATATCAATCATCATCAATTACGGCTGATGGCGGAGAAATTTATCAACTATGATTTTGATCCTGACGTCATCAGACTGAGCAATGACGTAGAATATATGGGTGGATTTTTATCCTTTCGTACTCCCTATGCAAAACGGCTGTGTGAAATGCTGCGTGATGTGGGTATTCACACGGATTGGCGCAAAAAGTGGTTACGCATGGGGCCGGCTCCCTATATTAGTGATGAGCAACTATCCGACGGTATTGATGGCCTGTATGAGATGGTTAATCAGCTGGGTGGTTAGGCCTATGTTGGGGTATGAGTTTTCATGGCCAAGAGGATTACGCTGAGGAGAAACTTTCAGACTTAAAGGATAGTCGCAATTAACTATTTCTTGAGTGACTCTCACCGGATTTTCCTGTATGTTGCGGCTGCGTTTTACCCGCATTACTCTTTTGGTCTGACTTTCTCTTCCACAGTAGTATCTAAAATTGTACTGGTCGGGAATGGGCTCTCGAGATGAATGCTAAGTGACTAAAGAGATAATACGCTTCTAAATGTGTCCCTCAATGGATAAATACAAAGATATTCGTCCCTACCATGATGATGAAGTGCGACCTGTGCTGGAAAATATTCTTGGTAATAAGGAGTGTATCAGCGCTGTCACGCGTTTGCGTTTTCCTCGTGCTTCCCAGCATTTCTCCGCATTGTTGAATCCCTTGGTGATTTGGGGATTAAGGCGTCAAGTGAGAAAGGTTGACTCAATTGCCGATTTCCAGGCGGTTGTCGAGCATTACATGACGCATATGATTAAAACCACGACCAGTCAGTTTACAGTGTCTGGATGTGAGCATCTCGAACCTGGCAAAGCGTATTTGTTTTTGAGTAATCATCGGGATATCGCTTTGGATCCCGCTTTTATCAATTATGCTTTGTTTCACCAGAAACAAGGGACAGTACGCATTGCCGTTGGCGATAATTTATTGACCAAGGACTATGTGTCGGATCTGATGCGTCTTAATAAAAGTTTTATTGTGCAGCGTTCAGCTAAGGGGCCGCGTCAGCTATTTGCAGCCTTAAAAAAATTATCCAGCTATATTCGCTATTCCACTATGGAAGAAAATCACAGTGTCTGGATCGCTCAACGCGAAGGGCGAGCCAAGGACGGTGTGGATAAATCGGAGCCTGCCATTATTAAAATGCTTGCGATGAGTGGAGATAAAAAGGCGTCTTTTGCAGATAAAATCAGTGCGCTGCACATTGTGCCGGTTTCTATATCCTACGAATATGACCCTTGTGATGTGATCAAGGCCAATGAGCTGTCTGAACTTGAACGTACGGGTAATTATGAAAAAGGCGAGCAGGAGGACGTAGCTAGCATTGCGCTGGGAATTTCCGGTCAAAAGGGGCACGTACATGTGGCCTTTGGAGAACAATTACAAGGCGATTACGCCACTGCTGAGGACGTGGCGGATGCACTGGATCAACAGATTGTGGGAAACTACGTGCTACACCCCAGTAATTATTTTGCCTACAAGGCGCTCTACGGCAACTATCCTTCAGGTCATTATTCGCATCAGAAGCTGGTATTTAATAATGAACTGCTTAAAAATGAGGAGCAGTTATTCAAAGAGAGACAGGTTGCTTGTCCTCAAGAAAATCAACGTCTTTTTCTCGAAGCTTACGCTAATCCCATATGCAGTAAGCGCGAACGAGGGGGTGATGTAAAGGCCTAATGAATAGTAATAGTGTTCACATTGCAAGCAGCTAATTGCTTATGCCTCTGTTTGTTAGCTGTCTATTGCATTCATCGCTTTGCTGAAACGATCTTGTAGTTTTTCATAATTTTCTGCAGAAATGCTTGGGCTTGCGCACCATTCAAGCTGCAAATCCGGTGCAGCATGCATTTTGTCATGAGAAGTCCTATCTTGTCCCAGACCGGCTGATAAGCGCCCCATCTGATATTGCATGCGTTGCTCCTGATCCTCTTCCGGTGTCTTCATATCAGCCAAGATTTCAGCTCGAATACAAAGCAAACGTAAAGAATCTTCGTGTTGAGAGGGAGTCTGATCTTGTGTTGAGTCGTGATTGATAGCGAGTTCAAAGCGTTGGTTGATCGATTCCCACCAGGCTTCGGGTAAAACCTCTGGTTTTTGCCATTGTTGTTTAAGACCAGTTTTTTCAGTGTCGCTTAAAAGCTGGTTTTCAAGACGGTTGCATATTGCAGCGCAGCGTTGTATTTCCTGCAAAGCCTGTTGTTGGCGGCGTTTTGCAATGCCCTCAAATTGTTGCTGAAAATACTCACACAATTGATGATATTGTTGTTTTGTATTTTCGTAATGTTTTTTAGGTACGGCGCCGAGTTGGTGATACTCGTTTTTTAGTGTTTTAAATTGTGCTTGATTTTGCGTCAATTGATCATCCGGCTGGCTGGCTAGTTCTCTGATACGTTGACAGATTTCCAATGCCAGGCGCAGATTGTCTTCCCTGTCATGTTCAGCGGTTTCACGTTCATGATTTCTGCGCTCAAACACTGCGTCACAGGCTTTACGGAATTTTTTCCAGAGCGTTTGGTTGTCCTTTCGATAGGTAATGCCAATATTTTGCCACTTCTGTTGAAGACCTTTGGCCTGGTCAATGGCTTCTTGTACATCTTCGCATTCAATTAGTGCTTCTGCCTGCTGAATCAAAGCTTCTTTAGCGGCTGAATTTGACTGACGCTGCCCGCGTAATTTGCTGTTGAGTTGGTCCAGGAGGGCGTTGAATTCCTGTTGAATGCCTTTGATTTTTGCGCGATCAACGGGAGCAAATGTGCGCCATTCTTCTTTGGCAACGGCATAGATTTTTTCGGCGGCTTTCCAATCCGCATTCTCCCAGTCAGCTTGTTGAATGAATTGCTGGAGCTCACGACAGATTTTTTTTCGTTGCTCGTAGTTATGTGCTCGAAGTTGATTCTGCGCTTCGAAATACTGTTTGCAGGGTGCGTAGGCGTTATCTGCTGCCGATTTGAAGCGTTGCCATAGATGACGGGTATTACGTGAATCACCAAGCTGTTTCCACTCTTGTTGTAACTCCTTGATGGCTTGGGATTTTTGCTGGATTGGAATAGCAATCTCTACCAGTTTTTCCATTTCCTCACATAACTGTTCACGTTTGGGGTCGGTAGCAAACTGGCGCCAGTCGTCATATTCTGACAGCCTTTTACTTAGCTGGAAGTATTGGCGTTCAAAAGTTTTTTGTTCCTGTGAGTTAAGTTTGTCAAGATTGCTGCGAATTCTTGGCAATAAGGAATGGGCTTCATCAATCGAGCCGTTGTCAAGTTTTGAGTCTAGATCATTCAATTGTTGTTGTAAGTTGTGCTTGATTTGCGTTTGTTCAGATTTGAGTTTTTCTAACTCCGCATGTAATTGTTGTTGCAATTCGTTGAGCTTTTGTAGATTGGCTGGATAGGGCAGTTGCTCTGGCCATTGCACGGATTGTATTTTCTTGGTTAGCTTATCAAGCCAGTCCTGGAGTTGTTTGAATTGAACCTTACGTTCTCGATTCGTTATCTTTTCAAAAATTACATTGAAGGAGTCAAGCTGAGTAAGAAGTCGGTTTGAAGCGATAAGGTAGTCATCAAGTAGCAGGCTGGCTTTATCGTAACGCATTTGCTCTTTTGGATGAGGGCGATATTTTTCGCGCTGAGACTGCCAGTTCGATTTTAGTATTGAGTACGTCTCCTGGAAATCAGCAACAGAAGTGCTATTCAAATCGTCTGAGTGATTCAATTGAGTTATGTTTTGTTCCAGATCATCACAGATTTGCTCTTGTATTCTTTTACAAAGCTGGTGCTGTTCTTCCTCGGCTAAACGTAGTTCTTCCTCTTTCTGGTGTAATTCAATGGTTTTCAGGCAGAGGGCAGCGGCTTTTCTAAAGCGCTCACTCAATGGCTTGTCCTGTTTGCCCTGCTGTTTGCCCTCAAGCGACTGCCACTGCTGCTGTAGAATATTGTATTTACCTGCGTATTGGCTCTGATAGCTACTTTCTGCCAACGCTTCCATTTGAGTGCATGTTGTTTGCTGTTGCTCCATCAAATGTTGTTGGCTTCGGCTTTTTTCTTTCAGCGCGTTTAATTTGCCCTTGGCCATCTGTAATGCGCGTTTATCCTTGTTTTTTAACATGGTAATGGCTGACTTGAGTGATTGTGGGTCAACAATGCCCGCGACAGCCATTTGTCTCGTTCGGCTGTTTTCACTGATTTTGAGTAGTTCAACTAGATAGTTCTGGTCTGTGAGCAGAGTGAGGGCCTGCTCCTGCACTGAATTGTCTGTCTTGCGGCAGGCAATTTCAAACAGCATTGCTTGTGAGCAGTTGTCGATGGCTTGCTGGCGCTGTTCGTTATCCATATTACCCGTGATACCAGAGAGCATATCAGCGAAACGGTTAATGGCCGTATCGCGAATGCTTTCGTCCGGATCTTCACATAATGCGCGTAATAGTGTGGAATCAGTCAGTTGGCTGATGGCGCTTTGTCGCACTTCCAACGAGTCATCGGTTTGCGCACACTCGGCCAAAATCTGATGGAGTGCCGGGTCATCAGTTTTGAGGCTTAGAATGGCTTCTTTGCGTATCACCGGATTGTCGTGTTGCCATTTGGGACGAAACAGTTTTTTAAACATGACGGGCTGAATGTCACTCTTTATTAGGGCCTAAATCAATTCTGATATAAGCGCAGTACGTTTGGTATCGACTATTGTAACGGCAGATGGCGATAGATGACACATTTCCTGTGATGTCAGTTCTTGGGCAATAACAGCTTTCATATCGCTAACTAATTTAGGATAATCTGCTGCTTCCATGGCCAGACTAACATGTCGATTTAATGCTCAGCGATGACCTAAAACAAACTATCCAGGCAGCTTATAGTCGCGTGCTTGACAGTAAGCAATTGCAGCCGCGTTGGGGGCAGCGTGTGATGATAGCTGAAATTGCCAAAACGCTAGTGTCTGCCCGGCAGTATCATGATCATGAGGAAGAAATCGCGCCGTTTTGTGTTATTGAGGCGGGTACTGGGACTGGAAAAACCCTGGCTTATACCTTGGCGGTCATACCCTTGGCGCGGGCGGAGGGTAAAAAAGTGGTTATTGCCACTGCCACTGTGGCTTTGCAAGAGCAGATTGTTTTTCGTGATTTGCCGGATATTCAGCAGCACAGTGGCTTGGATTTCAGTTTTGCGCTGGCCAAGGGGCGCAGTCGTTATCTGTGTTTATCGAAGCTCGACGGACTGTTAGCCGAGGCCCATCAGCAAAGTCCCACTCTGGCTTTGTATCCGGATGAAATCAAACCTCAGGTGGATGCAGATTCAATGCAGGTCTATCAATCTATGCTTGAGGCACTGGCCACAGGGGCATGGCAAGGAGACCGGGACAGCTGGTTACAGCAGTTGGAAGACAAGGTTTGGTATGCACTGACCAGCGATAGTAACCAATGTGCAGGCAGGCGCTGTCATCACGTTTCACAATGCAGTTTTTTCAAGGCGCGAGAAGAATTACATGGCGTTGATTGTATTGTGGCTAATCACGACCTGGTGCTTGCTGATCTGGCGCTTGGGGGTGGGATTGTATTGCCGGATCCGGCGGAGACCTTTTTTATTTTTGACGAAGGTCATCACCTGCCGATTCGGGCATTAAGTCATTTTTCTGCCACTACGCGCCTGCAGGGAACCTTAAAATGGTTGGATCAGTCGCAAAAATTGCTCTCTGCGTTGGCTAAACAGTTGAGTACAGTTGCTTCATTGCAGACCATAATTGAGCGTATTCCAACCAGCTTTGAGCAAATCAAACAACACATCGTGCAGACGCAGCCGCTGCTGGAATCTGTTGTTGAAAATATTCCGAATAAAGAGATTCAGTCCACTCGTGCGCAGCGGCAATCGAAGGGAGAGAGTCTTTATGTCCATCGGTTTGCGCATGGCCACATTCCAGAGGCGTTGCAGGCATTGGCTTTGGAGCTCAGCGCCGCCTATACACGGCTGCTGGGCTTGCTCGAAGGTCTGCAAAGTGAAGTGAATGATTTGCTTGAAGATCAGTGTTGTGAGTTGGATAAGTCAGAACTGGAAGTGTCCTACGGGGTATTGGGACAGTTGATGGGCCGGGCTACGGGTCATTGTGCGCTGTGGTCTCACTACAGCGTGTCATTAATGCCAGATATGCCCGATGCTCGTTGGTTGGAATTGCTGGACAGTGGTGGTCATTTGGAATACGTGTTGTACAGTAGCCCGATCCTGGCACATCGGCAGCTGGAAGAGTATTTGTGGTCGCGTTGTTATGGGGCGGTTGTTACTTCCGCTACCTTAAGTGCGCTGGAGAGCTTTGATCGTTTTAAGATGCAAAGTGGTATGCCTGAGTTAACGAATTACAAGCAAGTGCCCAGCCCCTTTGATTATCAGCATTCAGCCGTATTTCGGGTGCCGGATATGAGTTGTGAGCCCGGTGATGTGCAACACCATACGCAGGCGATTGTTGATCAATTGCCACAACTCTGTCATGGCGATAAGGGTGTGTTGGTGCTATTTGCTTCACGACGACAAATGCTGGATGTGTATGCTGATTTAACGCCAGACTATCGCCAGCGTGTTTTGGTGCAGGGTGATTACAGCAAAATGGATTTATTGCGTCGTCATCGCGAAGCGGTTGATGAGGGGGATAGCAGTGTGATATTTGGTTTGGCCAGCTTTGCCGAGGGCGTTGATTTGCCGGGCAGCTATTGTACTCATGTGATTATCGCCAAGATACCGTTTGCGGTACCGGATGATCCGGTCGAGGCAGCATTGGCCGAGTGGTTGAGTAATAAAGGGCGTAATCCCTTTATGGAAATCACTGTACCTGACGCAGCGTTGCGTCTGGTGCAGGCCTGTGGACGTTTATTGCGTTGTGAGTCGGATAGCGGGCGAATTACTCTGTTAGACCGCAGAATTGTCACCAAGCGCTATGGTCAGGCCATTCTCAATTCATTGCCTCCTTTTCGTCGGGAAGTGGCCTGATAACAAAAACTGTCGATCATTCTTTGGGCTGCACAATTTTGGACTTCACAATAATGGATAAATACACGACCATTGCACATCTCTTGGCGGAAGTGGAAACACAGTTGCGAGTGCTGCAGCTGTGGGATGAAAGCCCGCCGGAACCGGCTGCCTTGAGTAGTTGTGAACCGTTTTGTGTTGATACACTGGCATTTTATCAATGGTTGCAGTTTGTCTTTTTGCCCCGGATGCAGCAACTGTTAGAGCAAGGTGGTGCATTGCCTGAAAATTGTCAAATTAAGCCGATGGTTGAAACGTATCTTGCAGATAAACAAGGAGAAGGACATCGTTTGATTGAGATCTTTGAGCAGATAGACCGCTTACTATCTTGAGCGCTGGTGGCAGCTGCTGTTTGGCTGTTTGATAGTGTGAGTGTTAGTGAGTGAGACAATGCACTGCCATGGGGTCGGCTAATCTTATTTGCAATTGTCTTTTATGGCTTTTTGGGCTCGCTCGATCTCATCTTTCTTCTTCTTTTCATTCAAAACGACTACTTCGCCATATTCGTTCTTTTGGCGAATGAGTGCATGTTCGGTCAGGGTTTTCAGATTAGCCTTGGCTCTTTTACAGATTGCAGGGTCTTTCGTGGGCTTGCTGCTGGCGGTTTTCGATAAAGTCTCGGCAGTTTCCTTGTTTTTGTCGACAGTGCTTTGTGGTGCAACGCTTGTTGATCGCCCGGTGAAGGTATCGATTTTTTCGTAAGGGTAATTTCCCGGTGGTTGCCGCGTGTAATGTGTCACCTTGTCTTCGTCCACCCATCGGTAGTAGGTTTCAGCCATGCTGGTGACGGGAAGGTATAGCGCAATCGCTAGAAACGACCAATGTATGAGCTTGTACATATTGAGACTCGAATATCGCTTTTTTTATAGAATAGCTGCTTGTGGTGAAAAAACCTATTTATTCCATTAATTTGGGATTGTATTGGAATGGCTGAAAGTAAAATTATAGGATGCTGAAGGATGTTTTTGTTGACATCTCGCACATTTCAAGAAAGAATCCCAAGGTTGGTGCTGGCAATGGCGGATTCAGTGACCCCTGGCCGCCAGATACAATGGAGAGGTTTGCAACCGATGCCGACTCCGTTGCCAGTCTAAATTTCTTGTCAGGATGGCCAAAACCCGGTCGCTGCCTGGCTGATTCCTGCTGCGTTACCTCGCGGAATACTAAAATTTGTATACCATTATTGGAGTTGAGGCGTGAGGCCATGATTGTCGGTCTCCTGTTGTGCATCCGTAATTGTGCAGCTTCATTCAGTCAATGGTTGTAATGTTATGTAATTTAACGGTTAGAGGGTAAAAGAAAGTGGAGTTGTTATCTGGTGGTGAAATGATTGTTCGCACCCTGCAGGAAGAAGGTGTTGAATTTATCTTCGGTTATCCCGGTGGGGCAGTGTTGCATATTTATGATGCGATTTTTCAACATTGCGATATTCCTCATGTGCTGGTGCGCCATGAACAGGCCGCCATCCATGCAGCGGATGCCTACGCTCGGGCAACGGGTAGACCTGGTTTGGCGTTGGTGACTTCCGGGCCCGGGGCGACGAATGCCATTACGGGCATTGCTACCGCGTATATGGATTCGATTCCAATGGTGGTTCTGTCAGGGCAGGTACAAAGTCATCTGATTGGTGGAGATGCCTTTCAAGAAACCGATATGGTGGGTGTTTCACGACCGGTGGTTAAGCACAGTTTTTTGGTTAAACGCACAGAGGATATTCCGGAAACCATCAAGAAGGCATTTTATATTGCTACCACGGGACGTCCTGGTCCGGTGGTCGTTGATCTGCCGAAAGATATTACTGACCCTGCTGCAAAGTATGAATTTAAATATCCTGAAAAGGTCAAGATGCGCTCTTATAATCCTGCTCATCGTGGGCATAGCGGGCAGATCAGGAAGGCGGTTAATTTATTGCTCGAAGCGAAACGGCCGGTCGTATATTGTGGTGGAGGCGTTATCCTGGGCGATGGTGCAGAACTTCTGACCAAGCTGGCAAAAGATCTGAACCTGCCCGTGGCCAGCAGTTTGATGGGGCTGGGAGGCTATCCCGGTGATGACCGGCAGTTTCTCGGTATGCTGGGCATGCATGGCGCATACGAATCAAATACTGCCATGCATCACAGTGATGTTATTTTAGCGGTTGGGGTGCGTTTTGATGACAGAACGACCAATACGGTATCAAAATATTGCCCGACTGCAAAAATTATTCATGTCGATATTGATCCGACATCCATATCAAAAACCGTGACTGCGGATGTGCCGATTGTTGGCCCGGTGAGTACTGTGTTGAAGGAAATGCTGGATCAGATTGCTGAAATGGGCGCAACGGATGCCCAAACATTAGATCGTAGTGGCATTGACAACTGGTGGGAACAAATTGACGAGTGGCGAGATGCTCATGGTTTGTGGACAGCCGCGCGCTACGATACTAATAGTAACCAGATTAAACCGCAGCAGGTCATTGAGACCTTGTACAAGCTTACCGGCGGTGATGCCTATGTATGCTCTGATGTGGGGCAGCATCAAATGTTTGCTGCGCAGTACTATCGCTTCAATAAACCACGGCATTGGATTAACTCCGGTGGTTTAGGCACGATGGGATTTGGTTTTCCTGCAGCTATGGGGGTGAAATTGGCATTTCCCGATGAGCAGGTCGTCTGTGTCACCGGCGAAGGCAGTATACAGATGAATATTCAGGAACTGTCTACCTGCACACAATATCAATTGCCGATCAAAATCATCACCCTGAATAACAGGGCGCTTGGTATGGTAAAACAATGGCAGGATATGCAATACGGTGGTCGCTATTCACAAACAATATCCTATAAGGATGCCTTGCCAGACTTTACTAAACTGGCTGAAGCTTATGGCCATGTTGGTATACGGGTTGAAAAATTGGAAGATCTGGAAACTAAAATGAAAGAGGCGCTGAGCCTTAAAGATCGCCTGGTCTTTCTTGATGTTGCTGTTGATCCGGCTGAGCATGTGTATCCCATGCAGATAGCTCCGAACGGCTCTATGCGAGATATGTGGTTGAATAAAACGGAGCGAACTTGAGATGCGTCGAATTATTGCTGTATTGCTTGAAAATGAGCCTGGGGCATTGTCGCGGGTAGTGGGTTTGTTTTCCCAGCGTGGGTATAACATTGAATCTTTAACGGTTGCTCCTACAGAAGATGCTACATTATCTCGATTGACGTTAACCACGATTGGTGATGATCGAACGATTGAGCAGATCACGAAACACCTGAACCGTTTGATTGATGTGGTTAAATTGGTGGATTTGACGGAAGGTGAGCATATTGAACGTGAAATCATGCTGATCAAAGTGAAAGCCACTGGTGCCCAGCGGGCCGAAATAAAACGCTGTACGGATATCTTTCGTGGCCAGATAGTGGATGTTGGACCCAGTGTCTACACAGTACAACTTACCGGTACTAGTGATAAGCTTGACGCGTATCTCGACGCTGTTGGTGACGCATCCATTCTGGAAGTCGTGCGAAGTGGTGTGAGTGGGATTTCGCGTGGCGAAAAAGTGTTGGGTCTTTAATCGTTGTCATCTCCTTCTCCCATGGCCATTAATTGCCATGGGGGAGGCACCTTCCAAATAATGCCGTGTTGGCTTCCCTTTCAACAATATGGGTAAGCAAATCTTTTTTCTTGATCTTGGAGCATGGTCTTGTGATCTGTTTGCCGACAGCCAAAGCTGGTGAGAATATTAAATAAAAGTGTGGCTAGTCTGGCTTAGGTGAGAGAGGGAAATAAACTCAAAAAGGTTGGCCATTCTTTTTCTTAGTCCTTGGCAATCTGTATTTTTCAATGTTCTCAAAAAAGCAGAACCAGTTTCGAGCGAAATAGGCAAAATGCACTGAGCGATCAGCACAAAACATAACTCGAATTGCCCTCTTGTGAGAAATCTGGGCTAGTGTCGCTGTTCACAGAAATTCATTGTGAATGAAACTGATAGCATTGCTTGCTAACGTCCTCAAGTAGTGCTTCGAAGCGATCAGCAGCTAACGGGCGGCTTAGCAAAAATCCCTGACATTGATCGCAATCAATGTCGCGCAGATGCTGAAGTTGTGCATTGGTTTCCACACCTTCGGCAACGACATCCAGACGAAAACGTTTGGCAATATTGAGTATGGTCTCAACGATAGCGGCATCTTCCTGGTCTGTAGTGATATCGCGGATAAAGGTTCTGTCAATTTTCAGTGTATCCAGTGGAAGTCTTTTGAGATAGGTCAGCGAAGAATAGCCAGTACCAAAATCATCAATCGAAAAGCTGAATCCGTGGGAGCGAATCTTACGCATTTTTTCAATCGTGTCGTCGAGATTTTGTATTACCATCCCTTCAGTAACTTCGAGGTCGATGCATCGTATCGGCGCTTTTGATTTTTTTATCAGTCTTGTTAAAATACTTACGAAATCCGGTTGCAAAAACTGACGTGGACTGATATTGACACTGAGTTTTTGATGATTGTTCCATAAGCCTAGCTGCAGCCATTGTTGTAACTGTTTGCTGCTTTGTTCCAATACCCATTCGCCAATAGGTAGAATCAATCCAGTCGCTTCCAAAATCGGAATAAATTCAATAGGAGACATCTCGCCTCGCTCTGGGTGATGCCAGCGAAGTAATGCTTCTGCCCCAGTGACTTCGCCTGTGTGCAGGCAGACTTTTGGCTGATAATTTAAGGAAAATTGATTCAATTTAAGTGCTTTGCGTAAATCGTTTTCCAATTCCAGACGACGTTTTACTGCGTGGGCCATTTCTGGTTTAAAAAACACAAGGTTGTCACGACCATTGGACTTTGCATCGTACATGGCAGTGTCGGCATGGCTGAGAATTTCCTCTGCATTTTGGTATTTACCGGGAAAAATGACAACGCCTATACTGGCGGCTATCAATAACTCATGGTTACTGTTGTGGAAAGGCTGGATCAGTGCGTTGCGTAGTTTCGTTGCCAGTAGCTGAGTGTTGGTTTCGGCGGTATCAAGATTATCGCCGACGTCAGATAGTATAACAACAAATTCGTCACCTCCGAGTCTACCAACCGTATCTACGTTTCTGATATTAGTGCGAATACGTAATGCTACTTGTTCGAGTAGTTGATCGCCCACAGCATGACCAAGTGAGTCATTGATATGTTTAAAGTGGTCAAGATCAATAAATAAGACAGCCCCCATATTTTTTTCCCGCTGTGTGCGGGAAAGGGCCTGTTCCATTCGGTCGATCAACAGGGATCGGTTGGGTAGACCAGTCAGTGAATCATGATATGCAAGATAATGGGCCTGTGTTTCAGCGAGTTTGCGCTCACTGATATCGCGAGCGATCCAAAAGACGGTTGGTCGCTCACCAGGTTGTTGTGGAAGAAGTGCTGTGCGGCCTTCAAACCATCTGGTGCCAGAGGCAACTTTCATTTTATATTCTAGTTGCTGGGAATTTCCTGTTTTGATTGTTTTATTGATGGTTGACATGATTTTATTTGATAAGATTTTTGGCAGCACATCACAGATTTTTTTACCGTAGAGCTGTTCCTCCCGTTTAATTAGAAGGGATTTTGGAGCTCCGTAAATACTCAGATAATAACCGTCTTCATCTGTGACAAAACAGAGGTCCGGCATGGTTGATGTGACCGCCTCAAGGCGTTGGTTGGCACTTTCCAGTTGCTGTTTGGCAACTTGGTGTGTGGTGATATCAATGGCAACGCCAAGCAGTCCATTTTTGCTGCCCAATCGAAAAGGCATTCGATGAGTTTCCAGTAAGATGAAATCACCCTTGGAATTTGTGAAATGTTTTGTTTGTATGTGATGCTGTATTTGTTTTTCCAATACTTCTTTATCATATAACTCAATAGATTGTGATTCGCGGCGTGATTGCGATTCATGTAGATCACTCTGGCGCATGCCTATTATATCTTCGGGCTCTTTTCCGTAATTAGCAGCAGTCGACTTGTTTGCCAGGACAAAACAACCCTGATCATCCTTAACGTAAATGGGGTGTGGTACTGCATCGATAATCTGCTGTATCTGCCAATTTTTTTCTATTAGCGCAAGATCGTCTTCATTGGTATGGCATGTATATTGTGAGAACCGCAATTCGCACAGTATCGATCCTTCATATTGTACTGTTGGTGTCAGTTGGCACAATTGCAGTTCAAGTAGTAATTTCTTGGACTCCCTTGTCGAGGTTGGATCTTGAGTTATGCGTCCCTTGTTTAGTTGACACCTGATTTTTTGGATTTCATAGTGAAGAATGCATCTTCTGATCGTTTGCGAGAATTGAGCATGTGAGTTGTTGAGTGATGGGTTGATAAGGTCATATAAAGATATGTTGACTAAGCGCGTGCCATTTAAATTCAACATGGACAACAATCGTTGATTGCCTCCCACAATTGTGGCGTTGACATCAACCACTAATATCGCATCGCGACTTTGATCTATGGCTTGTTGATAGCGATTGTCCATCAGTGTAAGGGCCCTTAAGGGCTTCTCAATTATATAAATCCGGAAAGAGTTATCTGTTTTTCCTTATCCCATACCAGTCCAGCTTCAATAATTGCTATTGCTATCGGGACTAGCAGAAATTGTTTGGTGCCAGCTTGTAGTCTGGCGTGTTTAATAACAAAACGCTTTGATTATCAAAATGGGCGCTGTTTGAGCGAGTTAATGATTCATTTTGTACTGATTACAACGTAAGTGTATTGTTGAATAAATCATAGTCTAAAAAGCCGGGCTTGACAGATTGTGGAATTAACTTACAGGAAAAATGTGTTTTTGGTTCTAAAAGGATCTAGAGAAGGCAGGTTTATATTAATCATAGTTATAGCCGCCCCATTGGTATGGTCTGTTTGTTTTGTAATCCCTTAAAATTGAATCTGAGGCTGAGTCCCCAGGTAGAGTGTGATCTAGTGCAGAAGCCACAGTAATTTGAAGCCGGAAGCTCGGTCTTCGCACCTATACTCACAGTTGAGAATTACCCCACAGGCGTACGTGGAGAGCCTTATGTATTGTGGAAAGATAGGTAAAAAAATTTATCAGCATGCTTTTCGCTCGATTGATGTCCCGGATGATCTTGCCGATGTTAGGGACATTGATACTAAATCGGAAGCTGCAGCTAGCAACTCAGGATTGTCAGCTGATGATATTGACGAAATATGGTCGGCTGCTGAGGCGCTGTTTAATACAGGTATTCATCCTCTAATGAGCTTTTGTCTGCGTCGTCATGGCCAGGTTGTCTTGAATAGGAGCTTGGGTTATATCGGTGGTATTGGTTGTGACGAAACACATAAAACGCCGAAGATCGCCAGTGTGGATACGCCGGTTTGCCTGTTCTCAGCTTCAAAAGTTGTTAGCGCGATGTTGATTCATCTTCTTGCAGAGCAAGGTAAGGTCAATTTACTTGATCCCGTTAGCTATTACATTCCGGATTTTGCACAGAAAGGAAAAGGCAATATTACCATCCATCAGATGTTGTCTCACCGTGGTGGCGTGCCAAGTATTAATGAAGAGGACGTTGATGTCGATTTGCTGTTTGATCATGATGCAACACTGAATCTGATATGTGAATCAGAACCAACTGACCCGGATGGGCGTATAATGGCATATCACGCTGTGACCAGTGGGTTTTTGTTTGACGAGTTGATACGCGTGACAACTGGAATGGATATTCAACAATATCTTGATAAATATATTCGAAAACCATTGGGTATGAAGTATTTTCGCTATGGATTGGCAAAAAAGGACTTCGGCAAAGCCGCAACCAATTATGCCACTGGTATGCCTAATGGTCGTCTGATTGGTGGAATGCTAAGGGCAGTATTTGGCGTTGAGGTTGATGAATCTATCGATTTATCCAATGAAAAACGTTTCTATCAGGCAGTAGTACCTTCGGCTAATCTTTTCGCAACCGCAGAGGAAGTCAGTCGTTTCTTTCAAGTATTGTTGAATCATGGTCAGTGGCAAGGTGAGAGAATTTTCGATCCGTTAACGATACACCGGGCAACCCGCGAGGTCAGCAAGACTCGGTTGGATAAATCACTGTTTTTACCGATGCGATACAGTGCCGGGATGATGCTTGGAGGAAAACCTATCGGTATCTATGGGCGTAATTCTCATTACGCTTTCGGTCATATTGGCTTTGCTAATATATTCTGTTGGGCAGATTCTGCGAGAGATATTTCCGCAGCCATTCTCACTACCGGTAAGCCCGTGCTAGGTCCACATATTAAGGCGTTGCCTGGCTTGATAGGAACAATTGCCGAGCGTTGTGAGCCAGTGGTTGATATGACCGGTGACGAACCACATTATATGCAGGCGATGTGTTAGGTTTGAATCTAGCTAGAGCTGGTCTCGTGTTCACACTGGCAAAATATTCTGACATTATTGCCTTTCTATGGTAGGGCGCGTCAGACTTTTGCATCAGGAAAAAAATTCTCGGATGGCGGTTTCCTGTTCCATGGCATCACGATAACCATGCTTGATTAGTTCGTTGCAAAAGGCTTTTTCAAATAGCAGATAACTTGCCAGACTGGCACCGCCGCCTTTTCTCGTAGCACCGGTGACTTTCATCAACGCCCGCATGGCTCGTGGCAGATCCGCAATGTGTTTGGCAGCAACTTCATCAAATTCGATGCTGGGGTAGATGACGAGCAGGCCTATACTGTTCATGCCGCCGGTGGGGCGGTGTGGATTTTCATTTTTAACCATGCCGATCAAATCGTTGACTCGCACCAGTGTTTCCAGATCATGTTCCAGGTTGTCGATAAAAGCGCTGTTAAAAATATGGCCCATCATTTGAGCCATGGAGGGTGAATGGCTTTCTTTGTCGTGTCGTGGGACATGGGTTTGATTGCCACTAACACCAATGACCAGAATACGGTCTGCACCCATCTTCAATGCAGGAGAAATGGGCGCCAATTGGCGTAATGCACCATCACCAAAATACTCTCGATTGACTTTTTCTGCTGGTAAAAGGGTTGGAATTGCCGATGATGCCAACAAGTGTTTTACGGACAACTCAGAAGGTATGCCGACACTCCTGCCGTTGCGCCAGCTTTCTATATCCGGTCTGGCCTGAAAAAAAGAGACGCTCTCCCCTGAGGTATAGCCCGTAGCTGAAACACAGACAGCATCCAGAAACCCGGCATCTATTCGTTTTTGGATGTTGCGGAACTGAACTGAATGTTGCAATAACACCCTCAAAGGAGCGTTGTTTAAGATGGCCAGCGGCTGATGCTTTCCAATCCCATCATTTAATAGAGACGCAAACAGTCTGCCCAAACCGATAAACAGATCCCAGCTGCCTGCCTGGTAGACTTGTTCAACATGCAGGTTTTTCCATATTTTCTCGACTTTTTTGACTGCCAGGCGGAAATTATTCGCGGAAGCGGCTAACGCCACCGCATTGATGGCGCCAGCAGACGTGCCGCTGATAATCGAAAAGGGGTTATGATCAGCTTTGTTGTGCAGGTCGGCAACCGCTTTTAAAACGCCAACCTGATAGGCTCCTCGGGCACCTCCGCCAGATAAAATTAGTGCTGGTTTCATTATCGGTTGTTATCGCCAGAATGTAACACCTAAGTATAGACGATCTGATAATAAGTGCTGGAGTTACAAATAGGGCGCGACACCCTTACCACGTCTCCTTGCCATCTTTTCAAAGGGACAGGGTTGGGGCGTCTTTTGGCTTGAAGGTCTCGCAAGCGTGAGAAGAAGTGACGCTGGTTAAGTGATAACCTGCAGAGTATTCCCTAATACCAGATCGGCACATTTTTCACCGATCATAATGGCCGGCGCGCTTGTGTTGCCACCAATTTGTGAAGGAATAATTGATGCATCTGCGATACGTAACCCTTCCAGGCCGTGAACCCGCAGCTGTGGATCAACGACTGCATTTTCATCAACGCCCATTTTGCAGCTACCCACCGGGTGATACACGGTTTCACTGTTGGTCTTAATCAGTTCTCGAATCTGTTCTTCAGTGTCAGTATTTGCAGTGGCACCGATGGGTTTGCCAATAGCACCTTGCCAGGCATTGGCAGCCATCAATTCCTGGCAAATACCAAAACTGCCGATCATTTTTTTCCAGTCATGCTCGTTGTCCAGAAAGTTAAAATCAATAACCGGTGCATCCTTTGGATTGGCTGAGGCCAGTGTGACACTGCCTCTTGCCTTGGGTCTGAGATTGCAAGCATGCAGTGTCACGCCGTGCTGCCTGGGTAATGGATCAGTCAGACCAGTCATGTAAGCGGGCACAAAATGCAACTGAATATCCGGTCGTGTTTCATTTCTATTACTGTAGACGTATCCGGCGCCTTCAATGTTATTGCAGGCGCCAATGCCGGATTTGAAAAGCAGATATTGCAGGCCCACCAGTATTTGTTTGTCAAAGCGGGCAGTCCCATTGAGCGTGACCGGCTCAGTGCATTCATAATGCAGAAGCAGGTCCAGGTGATCTTGCAGATTACGACCGACACCAGGAAGTTCATGGTGCGTTTTAATGCCTACCGATGCCAGATCGTCAGGGTGGCCAATACCAGAGAGCTGCAATAGTTGTGGATTTTTTACCGCGCCAGCACAAAGGATTATCTCTTGCGAGGCTGAGACGCTTTCAAATCCTTTGCCCTTGCTGTACTCCACACCACTGACTTTCTCGCCTGCAACCAGTAATTTTGACACCTCAGCGCCGGTGACGACGCTCAGATTTGGGCGCTTAAGCACCGGGTGTAAAAAGGCAACAGCGGAACTTTGTCGTTTGCCATTTTTTATCGTGCATTGATATCGGCCAATACCGTGCTGGGTGGCGCCGTTAAAATCAGCGTTGTATGGTATGCCGATTTCCTTACCCGCTTCGATAAAAAAATCATACAAGGGATTGTCAGACGGCGCATTGCGCACGTGCAGCTCACCACCAGTGCCATGAAATTTATTGGCACCGTTAACCTGATCTTCAGATTTTTTAAAGTAGGGGAGGACATCGTCATAACTCCAGCCAGTATTGCCTGCTGCGGCCCAGTCGTCGTAATCAGTTGCATGGCCGCGATTGTAGACCATGCCGTTAGCGCCACTGGAGCCACCCAGCATTTTCCCGCGGGGTATGTATAGTCGCCGGTTGTTCATATGTATTTGAGGAGTAGACCAGAGCTGCCAGTTCAGCTTGTCACTTTTGAGTACTTCACCACAACCGCCAGGCATGTGAATCATGGGATTGCTGTCTTTTGGCCCGGCTTCCAGTAGCAGTACTCTGTTGGCTGGATTTTCCGACAAGCGGTTGGCAACAACGCAGCCAGCAGAACCGGCGCCAATCACAATATAGTCAAACATGTACAGCGTCCTCAGGGGAAAAGCGCATTGTCGTAATTCTGCAAGCAATGTTCAACGTTCAAATAACAGCCTGCAGAAGTGGGAGATGGAATATAGCTAAAAAAATTAGTGAGTTATTATGAAAGGAGGGGAAATTACAAACCAGTAATCTTCAGTGGATTGGTCCTTAAATCAGTATTGGCCAGAATGCTCTGGCCAATACTTCTGCAAAGGATCTGTTGGGGGCAGGCTACCTTAGAAAGGGAGCCGCAACATTGAGATTACGCGACCAATCGGGTTGCCCCACAGGAAGCGTACGAATCCCTGAAATCCTTTGTCCTGACCGGCGTCGCGCGGAAATACACCTGCGGTTTGCTTGCCGCCAAAGCGGTCGACCTGAATCGGGAGTGCGTGGCAGTAGCCTTTGAGGCCTGACGGTCCATTGACATGCCCGACGCCGCTGGCTTTGCGTCCACCAAATGGAACTTCTGTAGATCCATAGGTTTGAGGAAAGTCGTTGATATCAATGCTGCCGGTCTCCATACGTTGTCCAATGGCAATGCCCTTTTGGATGTCCTGTGTCCAAACGCTACCGGTAAGCCCATAGTTCAGCTCGGTGCTTAAGCGAATCGCTTCTTCCTCATCTTTCACTCGTACGATGTTCATAATGGGGCCGAAAGTTTCTTCTGACAGGCACTTCATCTCCAGCGTGACATCGGTGAGTACAGTGGGCTCATAGTAGAGGCCATCTGTTAATTCGGGGTTGGGGCGTCCACCACAGAGCACCTTGGCGCCCTTGGCGCGGGCATCCTCGACGTGATCCACAACAATGTCGAACTGATCTTGTGTATATAGAGCGCCAACATCGAACTCGCCTTCAGTTCCCTGACGCAGCTTGGATGCAATTGCGACGACCTTCTCGATAAAGGCATCCGCCACAGACTCCATGACATAGATGCGCTCGATTCCACCGCAGTACTGGCCTGCATTAAAAAAGTTACCGGCCACGCCGCCTGCGGCCGCGCGGTCCAAATCAGCGTCGGCGCACACGATCATCGCGTTCTTGCCGCCGAGTTCGAGTGTGCAAGGGATGAATCGATCCGCGCAGCACTTGGCAACGTGTTTTCCAACACCTTCACTGCCCGTAAAGGAGATCTTGTCAACGCCGCACTCAAGAAGAGCCTGACCTGTCGCACTATTGCCCTGCGTTACTTGGAGTACGCCCTTGGGTAATCCAGCCTCTTCGAAGATTTTGCCGACAAACCCACCGGAGAACGGTGTGGCAGAGGAGGGCTTGAGCAGTACTGCATTACCGGCCATCAGAGCTTGAATCGTTGGATTGAGGGAGAGAATGAACGGGCCATTCCAGGGGCTGATGACACCGACGACACCAAGTGGCTTGTAGTGAACCGTACACTTCTTGGCGATTGCCACCATGCCATGCAAAGATTTGCGCTCTGGCTTGAGGATCTTTCCTGCATTCTTGGCGTAGTAATGCATCGCATCGCTACCGGCAAAGATATCCATCATCAGTGCTTCGGCGCGCGGCTTTGGAGTCTCCTTCAGGGAGATGTCGATGAGTTCGTCCTGATTGTTAACCAGGTATTTGAGTGCACGCATCACATATGAGCCGCGCTCTTTAAAGGAAAGTGCTGCCCATGCTGGTTGCGCCTTCTTCGCAGTTTCAAGCGCCTCATGCACGTCCTCAGCGGTCATGCACTCGAGTTCGCCGATCGGCTGCTTGTCGGCGGGGCTTAGTATTTGCAGGCGAGGTCGGGCGCCTTCCGGGGTTTCGAGTTTTTTGACGATGGCCATGGTTGAGAGTTTCCTTCTAATGGTTGTCTGTTTTGCTAAAAGGTGTTCACTGTCTTGAGTGGTGTAAAAATCGGCCCCATAGCCTCCTAGCTTGTCAAGTTGCTTGCCATGTTCTAAATCAGTATTTAGAGATTTTGCATTGAGAATCATTCGCTAAATGCTCGTGAAGACAGTCAAGAGATGTATCTTGTAATAGAGCAAGTGATTAATTTGTAATATTACAGTGTGCAGTTTGTTGCTTGCGATGAATTAATTGCTCATGATTAAGTAATGTTAACGACCATAGTAAGTGCAATCTGTTAAGCTTGTTTGTGCGATTATTAGCTGAATATTTTCCCGGGTGTCATCGTCATGTCATCAAATCTTACTGGTACGTGGATTAGAGAATGGAAAACCCAAACGGAGGCCGGTTATGGTCGTATGGGGCAGTCCGTGGCGTCGCATCCCTTATTGTGGTTAGTTGCGACACTGGTATTGACTGGCGCGTTAGCGACACAGTTGCTGAATTTACGCCAGGATACGACCATCGAAAGTTTTCTCAATCCGGATTCGCTGGCGATTGCCCAATACAATGAATTCAGGGAAGAGTTTGGTCGTGATGAAGTGTTTATCATCACGGTTGAGGTTGCGGACGTTTTTGGCGCGGGCTTTATTGATACCCTGCAGCGTTTCCACGAACAGCTCGAAAACGAAGTTCCCTATGTTGATAGTGTGAGCTCACTGATCAATGCAAGGCGTAGTTATGGTGAAGACGATACGCTGATCAATGAAGAACTGTTTGCTGATGGACTGCCAGCGGATAAAGATGAGCTGCAGGCTGTTAAAGAGTACACCTACAACAATCCACAATATCAAAGCTACCTTATTTCCAAAGATCGCCAGCTCGTTAGTGTGATGGTCAAGTTATTACCTTTTCTTACTGTAGAAGGTGATGATGGGGAATTGCAGGAAATCAATCTTGCAGATAAACACATGAGCGCTTCGGCGGCTACCATTGCCGATATTATCAGCCAGTATGAAGGCGTACTCTCAGATGATATTCGTGCAGCGGGTTCTCCCAGTGTGGGGATTTCCTTGGGTGAATCCATTACCAAGGATTTTACCAATTTTACTTTCCTATCGGTTCTTATTGTTGGAATCATTCTGTTCATTATTTTTCGGCGGATGTCCGGTGTGTTTATGCCGATTGTCGTGATGATTTTTGGTTCTGCGGCAACCCTCAGCACAATGGCATTGTTAGATACACCCATGCAAATGACAACGGCAATTCTGCCTTCGTTTCTAATGGCGGTTTGTGTCGGTGATAGTATTCATTTGCTCAGTATTTTTTATCAGCGTTACGATGCGGGTGAATCCAAAGCTGAGGCCATCAGCAGTGCACTAAAGCATACCGGCGTGGCACTCTTTTTTACCAGCGTCACAACAGCGGCCGGGCTGGCATCCTTTTCGACATCTGATTTGTATCCTATTGCTAACCTGGGCATCTATGGTGCGGTGGGTGCAGTGTACGCGTTTATCTATACGATCTTTGTGCTGCCAAGTTTATTGATGCTGTTCCCGGTGAAGCACCGCCAGCGGGAAGTCAAACAATCTACATTTGTGACGGTTTTTATTAATGATTGTGTGAGGCTGTCTACAAGGTCCCCAAAAATTGTGGCTGTGTGTGGTATTAGCCTGTTTATTGGTAGTGTTGTGTTGGCCTTGCAGCTGAATTTTACTCACGACTCGATGAAGTGGTTCCCAGAAGATCACCCTGTGCGTTTAGCGGTTCTGAAAACAGAGGAGCGACTGGGAGGTACAATGCCGATAGAAGTGGTGATTGATACGGGCAGGGATGGCGGTGCAACTGATCCAGAATTATTGAAAAAACTGGATCAGGCCCTAACGGACATCAGTACGTGGCAGACCGATCAGTATAAGATCTCAAAGGTGATTGGCTTGCACGATATTGTCAAGGAAACCCACCGCTCTTTGAACGATAACGATGAGACCTACTATGTCATTCCAAATGATCAAGCCTTAATAAGGCAGGAACTGTTTTTGGTTGAAATGGACGCCAGTGATCAGTTGTTTCAACTGACTGATCCATCGTACCGTTTATTGCGAGCCAGTATCATGATCCCTTGGATTGATGCGAATAATTACGGTGCATTGATCGATCGGGTTGAGTCGCACATTGCTGAAAGCGTCGGTGATGTTGAGAACATAAAGATTACGGGGATGACAGTAATTTTAGCTCAGACCTTTTCTGAAATGCTGTTTTCTACCGCGAAAAGCTATGGGCTGGCAGCCGGTGTTATCAGCCTGATGATGATTTTATTGCTTGGTAATTTGCGTGAGGGGCTGGTGAGTATGATCCCCAACTTGCTGCCTATCGTTATGGTGTTAGCCATTATGCGCCTGGTGGGTGTGCCCTTGGATATGTTTACGCTGTTGATTGGCTCGATTGCCATCGGGCTGACGGTGGATAACACCGTGCATTTTATGCATGGCTTCAAACGCTCCTATGCTGTACACGGTGATCCCGCGTTGGCTGCCGCCGAAACACTGCATTCAACTGGCCGGGCGATGATGGTGACAACGTCGGTATTGGCGCTTGGTTTTATGATTTACACTCAAGCAGAAATGAACAATCTGCGTGATTTTGGTTGGTTAACGGCATTGTGTATCGTGCTGGCCTTGTTTTCTGACTTTATCCTTGCGCCGGCTCTGATGATGTTGATGACGCGCAGTCAGCGTGACTTTAGTGCAATTGATGAAGAAAGCCCGGAGGGCTTGTGGTTGGATATTCACGCTCGTAACGCGATCGCCCATGAAGCAGAGCGTGAGTTAGAGGAAGAAATGCCCGTGGAGGCTCAGTCTACGAACGGGACAAGGCGTTAGTTAACCCTCCTTGGGGGCGGCACCCCGGTTGAAGAGAGGGGAAGTTGTATCGGGAAAATAAAGAAGGGAATTCGTGATGCAGATTCATCAGGTAAAAACCCGGCTCGTTAATAGTTATGTTGTTGAATACGATGACGCTATCCTGGTTATGGATGTTGCGGCAAAGTGTCATCGCTATGTGTTAGGGTTTGTTGAACAAACGTTGCAGAGGGATATCCACGACATTCAGTTAGTCATTTGTTCCCACGATGATCCGGATCATATTGGTGGTGTATTTCATCTGGCAGCGCTCTGTGATGCGAAGGTTGCGATTCCCTACGCAGCTAAAAAAACAAAGACCAAACTGTTTAATAATCCTTCTTCTCTATTGGTGCGACCGGCTACGATGCTTCGTGAAGCTTTTCGACCACGGGCATGGGAGATGTACTTTAATCCCAAAAGAAATCACAGTGCAAGGCAGCAGCCAAAGCTATGTGCAACGAAACGACCAGGACAAACACCGATGGTGAGAGCGCCGGATTTTCGTCTTAAGCGTGATTGCGAATTGCCTTTATTTGATGACTGGGATGTGCTCCACACGCCGGGTCATTCCTGGGATAGCTGTTGTTATTATCATCGTCAAAGCCAGAGCCTGCTGTCCGGCGATACACTGCTGGGAAGCAGAAAAAAACAAAGGCTTATGGCGCCGTCTATTTATGCCAATCCATTGCAAATGCGGGAAACATTGCAGAATCTGCAACAATTGGATATCAAAACGGTCTACCCTGGGCATGGCAGTGTGCTGGAGGGGGCAGGAGTGCTCGTGTAAATTGTTTTCAAGTTAACAGATTCCGCTTTACATTATGGGGTGGTGAGAACCTGTCAAATGTTTACTGAAGAAAATCGGAATGCTGTAAAGATATTTATAGATTTTCAGGAGGCATTAGTTTGGCTTGCCAAAGACAAGCAGGAAGTCAAAGATCTAATGGATTTTGTTAACAATGTAGCAAGTCAACAAGCTGTACCATGTGAGTATGCCTCTGATTCTGCGCCCATCTAGATGATATTCTTCCAAAGAAAGTAGAAAATCAATTTTTATCGTTATTAGAACCTGTTTTTGGGATAAAACGATATTTACTTATACATCACTCCCTTCAGGAAATCCTCGAATCTATGAAACTCGCCGATAAAATCACTCTGATTACCGGTGCTGGTTTGTATATTGGATCCACGAGGACTTGAACCTCAGACTAGCCAGCGTATTTTTTCCATCTTCGTTCATATCCACAACTATGCTGTGGCTACAATTGTTTAAGGAGTTCACTTTTGCTATTCTAAAGGGACAGTTGTTATGTTTGGAAGGCTAGCTGCGTTTAAGGAGATATCATGAATATTATTGATACTGCAATAAAAATGGAAATTGAGGGGGAACGGTTTTACCGTGAACTAGCTGCTGCTGCTGGCAGTGAGGGCTTCAAAACCATCTTCATAATGCTCGCTGATGACGAGGTGAAGCATAGAGAGAAATTTGAGGAAATTAAGGCTTCAGGTACGGTAAAGGGTGATGATTACACGGTAGTCTCTAGCTCTAGTGATTTTTTTAAAAACATTAAAAAGGAAGACTTTGCTAATGCACAAAACCAGCTTGCCCTGTATCGCAAATCCATGGATTTAGAAAAAGAATCAGTAGCTTACTATGAAAAACAACTCGAACTAGATGATGATCGAGGATCAAAAGCATTGCTTACTAGAGTGTTAGAAGAAGAGAAGATGCATCTTGAATTGCTATCCCGTCTCGTTGAATATGTCGAAGCCCCTGACCGGTGGGTTGAAAATGCCGAATTTGGCTCGCGCGAAGAATACTAATATCAACCCGTTACACTTGTAAACGAGACTTAGGGCCTCGGAAATAATAAATTTTCCAATTAGGCGCAGAATCATGCTTTCTCACCGAGGCGTTCAAATGGGAGCATATTGGAATATGTAAGCATTTGAACAACGAAGGTGAGGGAG
>PIVM01000550.1 GCA_003353945.1 Gammaproteobacteria bacterium | reverse complement strand
GAAATGTCTTGCTGGACCGAGCGCATCCACGTTTTGATCGAATCCAATGTCAAATAGAAACTCGCGAAATAGATTTTGAATAGGCATTTTGCGCAGTCGCGTTAGCGGAAAGCCTTTCTTGAGATCAACTGTGATTGAGCTGCCAAATAGTGCCTTTGTTTCGCCATTGCGGCCTTCGAATCGGTCACCATAAGTCATAATCTCCTGAAGATAGCGAGCATAAACCGCGTCCCAAGAGCCGACGATGGACTGATTGTTAGTGAAGAGAGTGTGCATTAGGTGCCTGAGTAGAGTTGTTTGTGCATTTGTTTATATTGTTCTGTCCAGAGGTCGTCTGTAAACCATCTTGGAAGAGCAGAGGCCATAGTTATGGCTTGAGTAAGTGAGTTTTGAGCTCGAGCAATGCGACCTTGAGATGCATAAGCTTTGGCCATATCCAACTCAATCCAAGCCTGTTCCAACCTGTATTGCTGCTCACCTGTGAGCTCATTGGTCATTCGCCGGTTCTCCGGAGAGCCTCTTCACAAAGGGCGAGCGATTCTCTTGGGCTTACGGTTGTAACCAACTCAACGGACGGGAACATAGTCACATCTTCATAGAAGTTTTGAAGTTGCTCAGTATAGATGCGATGCTCTTGCATACGAGCAACATACTCATCACGCAAACGCCAATCAGCATACTCTGGGTGCTCTTGTTTGATTTCTTCCACATGAAGTGGAGCAGACCAATGCCAAGGACGAAGTTGGGCGAGATGAACTACCGCGCCGTCAATCTGATCGTTGATCCAGAGCTCAAGGTCAATCAGGTCTTCAAAATGACCAGCGTTATTGCGACGATGCTGCTCAAGAATGTAAGAACAAGGCCAAGCACGGTCAAAGATTGCGACTTTTTTGCCGGAGTCTTGCCATCGGCGGATGTCGTCACGGTAAAAATCAAAGATGTTCTTTTGATCTGTTGGAGGCGGGCCGTGGTGGATTACCATAGCATTATCGCCAAGTTTATCGCTCATTCCTTGGATGAGTGTAGATTTACCGACACGGTCGGGACCTGAGACAACAATTAGCATGGGATTTGTAGGCACGATAGTATTATGTTGGTTAATGAGCAAAGATAAACTTAGCGAGTATACGCAAAGCCCTTTAGAGTTTGTTCGTCAAAGTACTCTAAGTTGATGACCACGTCAACCGATGAGCGCATGACACGGTTTTTCTTGTCAAGGAAATCAACGGTTGCGTATTCGGGGTGACTGCGGAAGTGAACGTAGGAGAGTTGGTAGTCGGTGGCGCGTTTTTTGCTCATTGGTCTTTTAGCGATTGGAGAAATTCTTTTGTGCAAAGGTGGCCGGTATAGCCTGGGAAAGTGCGTCGTATGACGTGGGGCAGAGCTATTGTGGTCGGATAACCACCGGGTATGTGAACCCATACCTCTTGGGTTTCTTCATTGACGAAGTGATCCCATTTTAGTTCTAGCACGTTAGAGAAGCCGAGT
>PIVM01000549.1 GCA_003353945.1 Gammaproteobacteria bacterium | reverse complement strand
ACCGTTTCCGGGGAAGGGGCAAGCGCTGTCGCTACAGTCACCTTCATCGGAGACCCACACTAAGGAGGCGCTTCAGTGAGTATTTCAGCACTACTAACTGACGTTCCTCATCCCGGTGCGTTCATCAAGGATGAGATAGAGGCGCGCGGCTGGTTGCAGCGCGATCTTGCTTACATTCTTGGCGTGAAGGAACAGGCGATAAATCCTATCTTGTCTGGGAAAAGAGGCGTTAGCCCTGATATGGCGCAAGCCCTTTCCAAGGCATTCGACATATCTGCCGAGTACTTTTTAAATCTCCAGAAAGCGTATGAGTTATCTACCGCCAAGGCGGCTGACCCATCTATTGAGAGACGCGCATTTCTGCAATCCACCTATCCAATCCGTGAGATGATCAAGCGGAATTGGCTCGAGGAGACTGCGGATATTTCGTTGCTTGAAGCGCAGGTGATGAGATTTTTCGGTACAAATAGTTTGGATCAAGTGCCTTGCTTGGATCACAATTCAAAGAAATCTGACTACTCCGAAACCACCCCTTTGCAGTTGGCTTGGCTGTTTAGAGTTAAGCAAATCGCTACGGAATTAGTGGTGCCAGCATATTCGGAATCCAAACTGAAGGTGGCCATATCTGAAATGGTTCGGTTAATGGTCGATCCAGAGGAGGTGCGTCACATTCCCAGAATTTTGAATGAGTGCGGTGTTCGGTTTGTGATTGTGGAGACGCTTCCCAAAGCAAATATTGACGGCGTGTGTTTTTGGCCCAACGCTAAATCTCCGGTCGTCGGCATGACCTGTCGGCATGACAGAATCGACAACTTCTGGTTTGTGCTGCGCCATGAGTTGGAGCACCTGTTGAACAAGGATGGTCAGAAGGAAGGGCTATCATTTAAAATGGTCGATATGGACTTGGATTTGCAGCATGACGATCTTCCAAAAGAGGAGTTGAGAGCGAACCAAGAGGCGGCGGAATTTTGTGCGGACCAGTCAGCATTGCAGTCATTTATTGATCGGAAATATCCATACATGTCAGAGAGAGACACCCTTGGTTTGGCGCGCCGCATTCAAAGGCATCCAGGAATTGTAGTCGGCCAACTTCAACGGAAAATGGGGAAGTATGATTGGATGACCAAGCACAAGGTAAAAATTCGTCAGTTTCTCTTGGGCGGCGTAGCGGTGGACGGCTGGGGCACCCCCGCGCCCGTAAACCTTTAGGAGTCCAGAATGCCCACATACAACGAACAACTTCAAAAAGTCTGGCACCTGTACGAATCTGAAAATGGTTCGGTCCCTTCGACTTCGAGAGAGGCTGTTGCTTGGGGTGTCTCGAAGGGGATGATTGACCCGCCAGAGGTAGACCCGCTGGCGAAGCTGGCGGAGGATATGTCAAAAGCGCTTCGCGAAGAGTACGCGACAGATAGGTATGGTCGCCGGTATCGAGTTAATCATGCGGTTCGTGTGTCAAAAGGAGGCGTTCAGTACACCTTTTGGGCCAT
>PIVM01000548.1 GCA_003353945.1 Gammaproteobacteria bacterium | reverse complement strand
TTGCTAGCTTGAGCCTGGGTTGGTTCTCATCATTCCCCGTACTGCTGATTTCGCTCTACAGAAAGTGGACGAGGTCTCGTATGTTCAGATATGGATGGAAGCGGGGGATATTGCCAGGATACTTCTGGGTAAAGAGCTGCGCCTTAAGAGGGGAGATCGCGCATTGCTGTACGTCTGGCCCTTTAAAGTGGATATGTCAGCTGAGAGTTCTCACGCAATCCCTTGTCCCCTCACGTTTTCCATTGACCAGGTGCTATGAGAATGGTTTGCTCTTCTTCGCCGCATTCATGGTATTTAAAATGCTGTCTCTCCTCAATCGGAAATCTCCTCTTTATATTGAAGCCACAGAAAAGTCCACCAATGATTCAGTCCGAGCGATTGCTCCTCTCGCCCCCACTCCATTAGCCTGACATTGTTTTTTTTATTGCTAAATCTTGTTACTTCCGTCTTGACCGTATTTGTGATGTTTTGCTAAGCCCAGCCTTCCTTATGACTCTTTTTGTACTCTGAAACCAAATGAAGGGCCATGAACATCTCCGACCGAATGATCGCTCCCCCGAGCACAATAATTTATTACATTGTTTTGCCTCTAAATGTATGCAGCCACATAATCGTATGAGGACCAACAATATTGCAATGTTGCCTGATGTTCAAATAGGGTTGTCTACAAGCAGGGATTGTAGCAGCCCCTATTTATCCACCTAATCCTACGACCCTGCGCGAGTCCCTGGAGCACATTAAATGGTATTCTACAATGAAGACGCAATCTGCTCGTTTATGATTACTACATTGCCTCACGCACCAATTCAGGGTCGCGGCTGACTGTCAGGCCAAACTTATACTAACAGAAAGAAAAATAAACACGCTCCGAATGAACCCTTTCACCTTGGGCATGTGGTCCGGTGTTATTCCCTTCGTGGTGACGAAACGTAGGAGCTCCTCAAGGCTTTCGTGGTTTCGTGGTGCGCAAAGCACCTGCGGTGAGGATTTTGATGAGGTGTGCGCAGCCCCTGAAGGTAAGAGTGCAATTTGCAATTCATTTTCTTTGCATCCCACATGTCATTTTGTGTTCCTTCTTGTGGTACTCAAGTAATATTCATGCACAAGAATGACGAGGGAGAGAGAATATGTGGAGAGGAGTGTCGAACTAGAAAAGCACACGTCCTCTTCTCACCCATTTATGCACTTTCATAGGATTACCAAACCAGAGTTGTGTGCTTTACTTACCTTCCACCCTTTTGTATAACATACGTAGACCTGGCTTTCATTCAATACAGCAGTGGCAGTACCCAAGAGTGTAAGGGGGTGATGATAACCTTTGGTGCTTTACAGGCCTCTATCTCTATTTCGGCAAATTACATTGATCAGGTTTATCGTGTCTACTAGGAGATTGATGCATTTGTCTTTGCTTGCCACTCACCATGCCCCACATATAGCATTGCTCTTCTGGCAAGCGCGTGGGATTCTCATGGCTTCCCTATTTCCACGAC
>PIVM01000547.1 GCA_003353945.1 Gammaproteobacteria bacterium | reverse complement strand
CGGCTGATTTATTATTACATTTAATTACATATATATGATTTTCGGCATGAAACTTACGACCAAAATCTCGTGGTATCTTAGTGCTTTTTACTTTAAAATCACCATTACCATTACCACGAACTATTAATAATGCTGGTCCTTCAAATAATTTATCATCTTTTGATATGTTAATATATTGACCCTTTTTATTATATATTCCTTCTTCTTCATATAATTTCAATTCGTTATTATTAGTAACATTGAAATCATATATCAATAAGTTTTTATTTTTATCTATTGTTAATTTTTCCTTGTGTTGATTCCAGGCAATAGTTCCAGTTTTAACAGACATATCCATATCCTTTATAAAACGCTTATTCTTTAAAATACTAATATAATAATCTTTTTCATATGTGAAAAATAAGTAATCATTATGATTTAATATAAATCTATCATTATTAAATATGTTATGTTTTTGTAAAGTTAATATCAATGTATCTTGTTTTGTATCTAAGAAATCAGCATAGTCTTTTACTGGTAAAATATTTAATATTTTAAAATTATCATTAATATATCTTCTAAACTTATCATATGAATAAGTATTTAATATAGTTGTTGGAATAACAAACGATAATATACCCCGATTTTTAAGTAATTTCAAACATTTATGGATAAACAAGCAAAATATATTAACTTTACCTTTATGAATATCTGTATCAATATTATATACTTTTTTCATTTCTTTACTTATTAAAAAATATGGTGGATTACCAGGTATATAATCAAACTTTTGTTTTTTAAAATCGTGTGTTAAAAAATCATCATTAATTAATTGAATATCTTTATTATCATATTTATTTTTAATTTGTTCGTACACCTTTTCATTTTTCTCAATTCCAATAACTTTAATATTTTTTATTTTGATTAAAGCATCATCAATAAATTCACATCCACCAGCAGATGGTTCAAGAAGAGTTAATTTTCTTTTACGATTTACTAATTTATTATGTTTATTAATTTGTATTTCCATCTCTTTAAAAGTTAAATCTCTTATTGTTTTTGGTGTAAAAAATATACCATCTTTTTTCTTTTCTTTTTGTGTTAAACTTTTTGTAATTTGAACTGATAAATCAGAAAAGTTTTCAATTGTATCCATAATAATATATATTAAATAGTATTATTATAGCATTTTAATCAATTTTAATTTCATTTTAATCATCATCAAGTATTAAACAAGTAGTAAATATAACATCTTCTTTCTTTACTATTTTTTCTGGTTCTGTAAAATCGGTTAAGTTACCTTGTGGTAATGTTTTCCAAGTCTTACAAATACCATAAGTTTTACGATGATATTTCGTAATACCGTATTCTCTAATTAAATCAAGATGAGTTTTTCCTTTACCACCAGCATAACCAAAGTTCTTATCCCATCCATACATTGGAAACTCTTTATGTGCTTCAATCATATCTCTATCTCTTGTTGATTTAGCAATTAAAGATGCTGCTGCGATTGA
>PIVM01000546.1 GCA_003353945.1 Gammaproteobacteria bacterium | reverse complement strand
CTTGCAGGCAATGTCGAGGATTTGGTGGTGGGGACGCCCAATGCCGGTCGAGACAATGTGCAACTGCATGAAATGGTGGGCTGCATCATTGAAATGCTAGCGATACGAGGAGACCTGAAGGGGCACCCGAGTTTCTCTACTATGCTGGAACGGCAGCGGCTCATTGTGACTGATGCATTACAACATGCTATCGTTCCCTTCAGCCGTATTGTACAATGCCTTCAAGTACCACGCATTGCCAACTGCAACCCTGTGTTCCAAGTAAGCCCATTTGTTTGTTATTTTTTGTTAATGACTTTGCTGATTGTGTTACTATCCTACCTACGTCCTACAGGCTGAGCTCAACTTCATTGATTCTGACTATATTTTCAGTGATGACCTGAAGCAATTGAGTTCTTCTGATCTTGATTTTGTTAGCGGTTTGGAGCTTGAGTCTATGTTTCAAGGCGAAGTGCTGAGCAGTGGTGACAATGTTGCAGTGGCAAAAATGTTGGGAAACCACCTGCCTTTAGAAAATGTGGATCTGAAATTACTTCTGCTCCGTGTTTCGGACTCTGAGCTGCTGCGGAAAGATGGTATGAAGGGCTTTATGCTTTTTAACCCAAAGCTCTTTGATCGAAGCACTGTAATCATGACCTTTGACAGTTTCAAGAACCTTCTGGAGATGGCGGTTGAAAACCCACACAAGGTTGTATGGGACCTACCCATGCTCACCCAAGCTGAGCAACAGAGGCAGTTAGTGGAGTGGAACAAGACATCTGCTCCTTGCCCCAAGCCTGGGTGGCTGGTGCACGAGTTTTTCTTGGATCAAGCTGAGGCAAATCGAAATTCAATAGCACTGATTGAGTATGGAGGGCTGAAGCGAATGATCACATACGCAGAGCTCCGAAGCATGGCAAAGAAGGTTGCGAGACGAATGCAAGCACTGGGGGTTAAAGGCAACTCGACAGTTGGCCTGCTTATGACCAACGAATCAGCTGAGGTGATTGCGTCCATCTACGGTATGTTGGTCCTCCTCAAACTTGCTTCTTGGAGCATCAGATTACTGACAGAAAGACACACTCTCATGCAGGTGTCCTCATGGTGGGAGGAGCGTTTGTGCCACTTGAACCAAGCTATCCTGCTGCTCGTGTTAAGCTGATAATGGAGGACGCGGAGTTTAAGGCACTGCTGGTTAAAGATGAGGGTGTTTTAGCAAAATATATAAATATTGTGAAATGCCCTGTGCTGAGCGTGACGAACATCCTCAATGATGCCCTTGCATCAGATCAAAGTGTCATTAACTGGTGCCCCCCTACTCCCAATACCTCTTGCTACATCATTTACACCTCGGGCACGACAGGAAAGCCCAAGGGTGTGGTACTGGAACATGCTAACCTCACATCTTTTATTCAGACAAGAGCATTTTGTGTGTACAAGGGCCTGGGTCCAGGGAGCCGGTTCTTGAACTCTAGCCCCATTGCTTTTGATATGAGCGCAAATGTTCAAATGTGCACC
>PIVM01000545.1 GCA_003353945.1 Gammaproteobacteria bacterium | reverse complement strand
CCCATGCTCGTGGATACGAGGTACTACAGCAGGTTGGAAGTTGCTGGGTGTGGAGTGCATCCATCGTTATCTTTTGAGGCATCCGTGTGCTGGCCGTGCCCTTTTGCATATGTTATCAAATAGAGTATATCGTGGGTCTGCGCGCGTCTAAAATTTACGGCATGGCCTCATGTGTCCCCATGCTCGTGGATACGAGGTACTACAGCAGGTTGGAAGTTGCTGGGTGTGGAGTGCATCCATCGTTATCTTTTGAGGCATCCGTGTGCTGGCCGTGCCCTTTTGTATATGTATTTAAATATATTATATCGCTGCTTAGAGCGATAAGCATTTAAGATGTGTCATCTTAACACACATGCATCGACGTTCTGTCCACCATGAGAAAGCTACATTTGGGCTTTCGAGCGGTGTCTTCGTCGATTGGTTTTTTCGATCTATCAAACACCCCTTTGCACCGGTCTCAACAACCGCCTTTGATTTTGGTGCCAAACTGCTTACACGAAAAATGAAATCTCGATTGAAGGGGTTATTTCCCTTGAAATGCATCTCAATACTGTTGTTATTGAAAAAAAAAAGAGTAAAAAAGCATGCCTCCGAGGGAATGGCACTCGCCACAGTGGACTGCTGACTATGTCACTGAAAACCCTATGAAGGAGACAGTTCAACTACGGACAGAAAGCACGAGGAGCGGCAAGCGTGTCAATTCTCTGCCATGGCATGATCTTGATGATTCACCAACATCTGTATCGGTAGCAATCTTCAATTCCCTGTCACATGGGGGGACAGACTGGGTAGCACATTAACGACACCCACACTAGCCAGTTGACCCCATGCCTAACTGGGTTGGGAGATTAAATTGTCTGAGGCGACAGTTTGAAATCAACAGTGGCATACAAAATAGTCAGGTAAGTGAGTTTGGCGACGTCGCTGTCACGGACTTTCGTGGGCCAGACTACATCCCATCTGAAGGCGACAGCTCCAAGGGTTCCTCTACTGGAGATTGATCAGTTTCACCAAGCAGAAAGGTACCTCGAAAACGCATATCCACACGCGACAATGTGAGCATTACATTCATCTGCACCAGTGTTCAACAATGAATCACACTCACATCCAATGTAGAACAACCATCATGTGGTCAAGCATCTCCAACCCCACCCCATCCCACCAGTGAGCCGATAGGCGAACAACGGACTGCTGAGCGATGCGAAGCCAAGGGCGATCAAAGTTTTGGCGGTAGCCAAAACGAGAGAGAACTTGTATATGTGTGGGATATTACATCGACGCCCACTGGCCAGGTCGCCTCATATGAGGAATCAATGCATTGATCAATCGAGGTATCTATGACACCCAGGGCACCAATAAATATTATTTTGCTATTAAAATTTTTTAAATGGGATTGTTACACACAGTCGAGAAGCATGACTTGTTTCCTCCTTGAAATGGGAAAAGAGGTGGAAACCACAAAAGTGGTAAAAACCACCTCTTCATGTATTTCAAGTCC
>PIVM01000198.1 GCA_003353945.1 Gammaproteobacteria bacterium | reverse complement strand
CACTCTTGACCCCATTGAAGAATCAATGAAATATAGAATAAAAACCCAACCAAATCCTGCCATGAAGCAACTAGAAGAGAGTCTGGAAGCTTCTAAGGAAGATGCTCAAGCTAAATTCAGGGAACTGCAAATTACTCAGCAGGCCCTGGATGAAACAAAAGATCGTGCCCAAACAAAGTTCATGGAGTTACAATCCGAGGCGGATGCCAGGATGAAGGATCTGCAAACGGATGCAGATGCAAGGATCCATGAGCTGTGTTTGAAACTAGATCAAGCCACCAGTAAGTTAAGAGAAGCTGAGTCTCAGCCTTCCCCTGTCAAAAACATGAACAATATACAGTCACCAAGTCTTGGTGACATGGCTACCATTCATCAATCACCGAGTCTCGGTGTCGCAAATACCCAAACCAATACAGGTATGAACATTAACTCACCACAGAACTCACCTAGTGTGAATTCACCCACCTATCAAAATGCACAACCTCCCACTCAACAGCCAGGGTTTAGAAGTACTGGCTATACACCAGATGGCGGATGGAGAGCGGGCAATGTTAGTGATAACAATGTCTATCACCCGTATCTGGGCACAGACAATAGCCCCCTAAATGAAGTATACAATAGAAATGGAAACAGTGGGCGTGACTATAGGAACTTTCAGGATCGGCGGGACACATATGACCAAACCCAGCGCAACAAATCTTGTTGGCCGGGGTACTTCGACCCCCTGAAAAACAAGGATGTGTCACAATACTTACATCACTTTGAAATAGTTTCAAAATGGAATAACTGGACCCCTGACCAAAAGGGTATCCAGTTGGCAATGCATGTGAGTGGTACCGCTCAAACTTTGATCACCAATTTGCCACTAACTGATCAGTGTGATTTCGAGAAGGTTAGCAAACTTTTGTTAAGCAGATATGATATTAAGTTGAAGGAAGACATGTACATTACGAAATTTTACGACCGCGAAATGAAGTCTGGCGAATCTGTATTGGACTACAGTAATGATCTTCAGCATCTAATGGCGATGGCTTTCCCTGATGTTCAAGTAGGGAGTAAGCATTGGAACCAAACCATGAAGATCAAATTGGAGCAAGGAATTAGTGATGCAGGGCTATTGGGATGCCTTGCAACCTGTTTGAAAGAGGACTTTGATGGTACAGTCAACACCCTGTACAAATGGGAATCTCTATACCGCAAGGGTGCCAAAAGCAATAAAGAGGTAACCCCTGTGGTAGCCGAGACTCCGGCAAAGTCACCCAAACCTACAGAAGAGGAGGAGCCAAGCTTGAATGTTGCAGCCCAGAGGGTTCAGAAACGTGGACCCATCATCTGCTGGAACTGCAACCAACCAGGACATCCGTCATTTTTATGTCCTAACAAGCCTACGGCGCCCAAGAGTGACAACCAAGGTAGTAACCAAGGAGGTTACCAGGGTGGTAACAATGGCAACTACCAAGGTGGTAACCAAGGAGGTTACCAGGGTGGTAACAATGGCAACTACCGAGGTGGTAACCAGAGCAATCAATATTCTGGTTACCAGTCCAACCAAGGCACCGGAAGGCAACAACAGAATTGGCAGTCTGCACCTCAAGGGTCCAACCAGATGTCATCTGGCCAGCCCTACATGGTCGTGCCACTACCAGCCCAAGGAAGCAACTTCAATTGGGGTGGTCAGCGCCGACAACAGTATCAACAACAGTCAAGAGGGCAGCAATACCAACAACAGAACCGACGAGGCCGTGGCACAGGTTTCAGAGGCAAGAACTCTGGACAAAATGGCAGGCAAGTCCGGTTCAATGAAGCCATCACAGATGGAGGAGATGATGAGTGTGATGACTTCGATGGTGATGATGGTGACTATGATGAGAACAATGATGATGGGGTATGTGGTTCTGATATGTCTGATATCCCTGTCTGTTTAAATGTCTCAATGCCAGTGTCAAAAATTAAACAATCTATAAGGCAAATCTTGCCTACTGATGGGCTGAAAGCGGACATATTAACAGCCAAGGGTGCCGAACAATTAGAACGACCCAATCGAATACCGATTATCGACCCAAATACTAAAAGAGAAGTAAAAGTCATTGATTCCAAACCGCTGGTGACACACAAAAAGAATGTTATGTTTGATGAACTAAATCAGCAGTCTGCTGAATTGGGAAAGAATCATGTCAGTGGAGTCTCCACTGATAAGGAAGAAAACCCTTTCATTAATATTGACAATAAATTGAAGCTTCCAGATATGAAAAATGCAACAACTGATTTTTCAACCAACGTGGAGGCTATGGGAGAATTATTCAAGGACTACATGAGACGAACACTGTCGGAATGCCCGGACGCTACAGACGTCGACGGAAAATCTGACGCATACCTGACAAAGCTGTTCAACCAGATGACTAACCCACACCAAATAAGGAATGCCGTGATGTATTCCAGTCTGTACTATATCACCATGGGTGTGGACAATAAAGATTATGACTTCATGTTGGACTGTGGTTCTAACAGAACTTTGGTCCATCCAGATGTGATAGCTGCCATGAAGAATCCACCAGAGTTGACACCTCTACCTGATGGTAAAGTTGGCAATGGCACATCACTCAAGGTGCACGGCGAGTGCTTCATGACCTTCAGACTAGGCAGATCTCGTTTTCAACGAATGCAAGTCGTAGTTGCAGAGGTCGACAACTGCAAAGGATTTTTCGGACTTGATGCCTTCAAACAGCTGGATGCACTACCTGACTTCAACAGGAACCTGCTGAGAATGCCAAGTGGTAATCTACCCATGTATAAAGTGCCGTTGGGATCAACAGGTATGGATGTACATGCACTGAACACTTGCACCATTCCTGCCATGAGTGAATTTATAGTTTATGGCAGAGCTGATTTGGAACCCAAATACCTACCAGAAGCCTGCAGTCTTCAGCCCAAGGACCAACCGGTCAAAGCCATGGATATCCTGACAGGACATACTGTGTTTGATCCGAAGAACAAGGTCATCCCTATCCAGGTGATGAATCCTCACCCCCACCCAGTGATCATAAAAGAAGGTGAAACACTTGGTGAAGTGACCCCAATTGATGAAATTACCGAAATTTGGCATCAACAAACAGTGATTCCCCCGCCGGAACCTACCGAAAGACTTGTTTCAAATGGTGAGACGACCTATGTCTTCCCCACAGAGATTCGGAGCATGATTGACAGGTGTACATCTGACTTGAGCTCTGGTGAACTACAGCAACTAGAGGAGGTGATATTCCGCAATCGTAGCCAGTTTGCTTGCGGTGGAGATGATTTAGGAAGAACAAACCTGGTAGAGCATGAAATAAGAATTGGTAATGCTACCCCTGTGAAACAACGTGTAAGACGGAAAAATGCAGTGGATCAAGAATGGGAAGATGCTGAGGTCGACAGGATGTTGGCAGCAGACATCATTGAACCCAGTATGTCTGCTTGGTCGTCACCAATTGTCATTGTGAAAAAGAAAGATGGTGGCAAAAGATTCTGTGTGGATTTTCGCAAGGTCAACCAGGTGACACAAAAAGACTCTTATCCACTACCCAAAATAGATGAGGCAATTGATTCTCTAAGTGGTGCTGCTTACTTCTGCACCCTAGATTTGGCCAGTGGCTACTGGCAAGTACCCATGGCCAAGGGATCCAGGGACAAGACCACCTTCTGCTGTCGCAAAGGGCTGTTCCAGTATAAAGTCATGCCCTTTGGACTCTGCAATGCCCCTGCCACCTTCGAGCGACTGATGGAGTTTCTATTAGCTGGCTTGAACTGGAGGAAGTGTCTTATATATATCGACGATATTTTGATTTTTGGATCCAGCTTCCAAGACTGCTTGAACAACCTTGAGGAAGTTCTACAGAAGTTGAAAGAGGCAAATCTAAAAGTTAAACCCAAGAAGTGCTTTTTGTTCCAACAGGAAGTGGCTTACCTAGGCCATATAGTATCTCGGAGAGGAGTGAGACCAGACCCCGAGAAGACAAACAGAGTGAAGCTATGGCCAACCCCACAGAGTGTGACAGATGTGCGCCAATTCCTGGGCCTCTGCTCCTATTACAGGAGGTGGATCAGGGATTTTGCCACCTTAGCTGCGCCCCTGCACAACCTCACTAGAAAAGATGCCCCATTCCTGTGGACCACAGCTTGCCAGAATGGTTTCAAGGCTCTTAAAGACAATCTATGTGGTGCTAACATATTGTCCTACCCTACCAGGTATGGGACTTTCATCTTAGACACTGACGCAAGTAACTTCGGAATTGGTGCAGTGTTGAGTCAAAGGCAAGGTGACAAGGAGCGAGTGATAAGTTATGCCAGTAGGTCCCTCTCCAGGACACAAAAGGCCTACTGCACTACACATCGTGAGCTTCTGGCTGTCTACGAATTCCTGAAGTATTTTCGACACTACCTGGCCAACCGGAAATTCATCATTAGGACAGACCATGCAAGCCTGACCTGGCTGATGAACTTCAAGGACCCAGAACATATGCTGGCAAGGTGGATTTCTGTCATCGACACCTATGACAAAACCCTAGAGCACAGAGCAGGCATCAGGCATGGAAATGCAGATTCTTTGAGCAGAGTCACTGTGAGAAGAAGGTGTGACCAGGCCTTTTGCAAGGACTGCAAGGGGATTCCACCACCAACCAAAACAGCATCAAGACCTATGGTGAATGCAGTAGTCACAAGGCAGCAAGCCAAGCCTGTCAAACCAGTTGAGGAGACAAGGGAAGAGACAAGACCTACCCACCCTCTGACCAGTGTGCCAGTGCCTGAAGCAGCAGATGCAGCAGCAGGTACTTCTCGGATGATCCATCCAGTCCCCATTGTCAATGTGGAGCCCACCAGTCAGCCAATAACTACTGATCCCAAGTCAGTAGCTCCCAACACCAGTAAGACCAAAGGTACTGTGACTGATGTAGAGGAGGATGACAGCGTTCCATCTCTGGATTCCATCCGCACACATCAAGCTGCTGACCCATCAACCAAGACTATGATCAAGCTGATGGACAGCAATGGAGATTTAAAACCCCCAGAAGCCGTCCGTCGGAGGCAAACGAAAGAAGTGCGCCAGCTACTCAGTGAGTACAAAAGGTACAAACTCATTGATGGCCTACTGTACAGGAATTCTTCTTGCACAGCAACATCACCAGGCAAACTTCAGCTGTACGTGCCATTCCCAGTGAGGCGTGCCATATTCCACCAACTGCATGCTACAAGGACAGCAGGTCACTTTGCACACCCCAGAACCATCAGACGTGTGCTACAACGCTTCTTCTGGCCCGGATACAAAGCGGACACGAAGAGGTGGTGTAAGGAGTGTAACACCTGCCAACGAAGGAAAGCAGGGCCTGGGCAGGCCAAGATGCCACTGCAACAAGTTCCATGCACGTTCCCCAATGAACGGTGGCACATCGACATCTTAACAGTCAAGCCAGTATCCAGAAATGGGAACAGCCTGATTGTGGTGATTGTGGATGCTTACACGCGATGGACCGAAGCTTTCCCTCTGCCAGACCATCGGGCACTGACCGTAGCCGATAAACTGGTGACTGAAGTTGTTACTAGAATGGGATGTCCATATACCCTGCATTCAGACCAGGGGCCAGATTTCACTTCGGAGCTGTTCAAGGAAGTATGTAGGCTGCTCGATGTTCATAAGACGCGTACGTCGCCATACCGACCTCAGTCTGACGGTCAACCAGAGAGGTTCAACAGGACCTTGATTGCCATGCTATCCATGTTTTGTGAAGACTATGGTGATACATGGGAAGATCACCTACCTTATGTCATGATGGCATACAGATCATCTTTAAATGACACTACAGGAATGTCACCAAACATGCTCATGCTTGCAAGGGAAGTAAACATGCCTCTGGACCTGACCATGGGCCCTCCTCCAGACCAGCCAAGGTCAGTATGTCGAGTTGCCTATGTGGAGTGGGTTCGTGAAGCTATTTGCGATGCACATAACTTCGTTGTGGAGAAGTTACGTAGTAGTTTAGGGCACCAGAAGAGCTGCTACGACATTTCAGCCCGTCCAAGACGCCCTCA
>PIVM01000544.1 GCA_003353945.1 Gammaproteobacteria bacterium | reverse complement strand
TTTTTTAAATATTTCATTTCATTAAAAGTTTCTTTCATTTTATTGATACATTCCTTCATTTCTAATGTATCAAAATCATTTGAGTCTTCTTCTACTAAATTAATTTTAATTGTATATTCTGTAGTTTCCATTATATTATATTACTATATTTTATTAATTTGTAATATCATAATATAACCTTCTTTGTTTCTTAATGATATTTTTGAATACCTTTTTAAGTTTTAATATATCATTGTCGCTTATTTTATTTTCAAGTTTATTAATTATTACATCTATATCTGTTTGTTGAATGATACCAGTTTCATTCATAAAATCTTCTAACATTGACTCTAATTTTTCAGGACATTCTTTTATTCTATCTATTATACATTCATCTATATCAGTAGTAATCCATTTATTATTTTTAAATATTTTACAATTATTAGATTGTAGATTTGTATATTTAACATTTCTATTTTCTTCTTTATTATAAACATTATCTAATACTAATTCAATTGCTTTATTATGATTTGCTTCAATGTTATTATAATTATCACCATTACAAGCAATTGCTATATTCTCAAAAAGTGTTTGATTCATAATACCTTTTATGTTTTCTTCACCAACATTATTTATATTAATTGTATTATTATTAGTAATATTATTAACAACTTTAAGTTCTTTATTTTCTTTTCTTAAAGTTTCATTTTGTTCTCTTAATAATTTAATTTCAGTTTCTTTTTGTATTAATTGTTTTTTTAATTCTTCAATTTCATTTCCTTCTTTATTTTCTTTACAACTTTTTTCATGTCGCGATAAACTTTGTTGATATTTATATTCTTTTTCACAATATTTACAACAACCATAGATGTTGTTATTTGTTGTTATTATGTTGTTATTATGTTGTTCTTGTGTTGTTTTTGTGTTGTTTTTATTTATCTTCTCAACATTCTTTAAATGTTTTTTACTTTTTAAATGTTTATCCCAACTTCTTTGATACTTTATCGGGGTATTACAATAAGAACAATGTTTGTATGGTTCTGTCATCTTAGTTATAATATATTATAATATATTTTTTAAGTCATTTTGGTGAGTTTTTGGTGAGTTTTTGGCGAGTTTTTGGTGAGTTTTTGGTGAGTTTTTGGCGAGTTTTTGGCGAGTTTGGACGCATCCGTTTACAGAGAGAGAGAGAAAAAATATTTTCCCCAATCTTTTTGAAAATAAAACGGAATAATGGAACCTTGGATATTAAACGGATATGTTTTAATTATAAATGGATTTCGTTTTGGTTTCGTTTTAAAATCAGTCCATTATTATATTTTGTTTTTTAAAAATAGAATTATATATTTCTAATATTTTTCTTTAACTCTATTAATAAAGCATTAATATTTTCTCTTGATAATTTTACTGTATCTATTTTCTCTTTATTTAAAAGTTTCTCAAATAAACCCATTTTAGATTGTGATTTTTGTAAAATAATATCTTCAATTGTATTACTCATTAATAATCTATAAACATTAATATCTT
>PIVM01000068.1 GCA_003353945.1 Gammaproteobacteria bacterium | reverse complement strand
GGATTCTGTGATCCTCCGCCACAAGCGCAACACTCGATACGGGTGGCTGGTTAAACCTTTCCCGACAGGGACTTACACCCTGCAAGATGCATCAAGATTAAACTTGACGCTCTAACGCCAAAACCACAGGCTATAAAATCGATATGAAGGTAGATAGTGACAAATTATCTTATACCCAAACGACTTACCTTGATATTTATGGAAAAGACTTTGATCATACGGATAAAAGTAGCTTAACAAGGGTTTCCTAATGATAGCGAATTATTTCACCGACTATATTGCAGTACCCGTCGATTCTCATCGACTTGGCAGGCTCACAGGCGCCTTTGGGTCGCTGTCAGAGGTCTCACTTAACGAGTTTACCCAAGCGGCAACTCGTTTTTTATACCGTTTCGCAATCTGTTACTGTTCCCATAATAATCCATGATTGTCACAGTTAACAGACACTGATTGCTTGACCGCTCTAACAGTTGCACACAATCGCCTGATTTTCAAAAGATTCTCATCAGGGCTGACCGACAAAGGCTAAAACATACTCGATTTATATTGATATAGAAAGCGTTGAACACCACTAAATTCTGCCCCCCAAAGCTTATTCGTCTCATATATACTCGCGAAGTTATTCGCTGGATTCAGCCGAATACTGACTCACATAAAGGCTTTTCGTTTTACCTGTGTTCTAAGGAGGATGCCCACCATGGTCGATATCGAAACACTATCCAATACTGCCATCACGTTAGTGATGAGTTACGCCCCTATGCTGCTACTGGCCCTGCTAACGTTTGCCGCTGGATGGTGGCTGATAGGCAAAGCCTCGGCTGGCATGAGCAGTGTCATGACGCGAAATAATGTTGATCCCTCGCTAACCCCTTTTCTGACTAGCACTACAGCCATATTACTCAAGGTACTGCTGGTAATCAGTGTTGCCAGTATGATCGGTCTGCAGTTAACCTCCTTTATAGCCATTTTGGGTGCCGCCGGTTTAGCGGTCGGTATGGCCCTTTCTGGCACGCTGCAAAATTTTGCCGGCGGCGTGATGATAATGATCTTTAAACCCTTTCAAGTCGGTGATTATATCGAAGCACAGGGGCATGCCGGCACGGTTAAAGAGATTCAAATTTTTAATACTATTATGACCACCCCGGATAATAAGACCGTCATAATTCCCAACTCACCGTTGTCAACCAATTCAATGGTCAACTACTCCGCTGAATCGACCCGACGTGTTGACCTTGTTTTTGGCATCGCTTATGACGACGATATTGATAAGGCCCGCGGTATCATTCAGGATATCTTGCATAACAATTCCAGTGTGCTTGCCGATCCACAACCGTTTATTGCGGTGGGCGAGCTGGGTGATAATTCGGTTAATCTGGTCACCCGCCTCTGGGTAAATACCGCCGATTACTGGGATGTGTACTTCAGCACCCAGGAAACAGTAAAAAAGGCCTTTGACAACAATGACATTAGCATCCCTTACCCACAGCGAGACCTACATGTCTATCAGGAAAATGGCACTGCTTTGAAATGTATCACAGACAGACAGGGACACGAGTTATCCCACTAATCATTGCAGAGCATTTTAAGATTTGCGGCAGCGATAAGGTGCCATTTCGGCACCGCTGCCACTCATTTACCGGCCTTGCCTTGCGCTCCACCCGCTCTAGCTACTGTAAAGTGGCAATAAATGTATCCGCTTCCTTTATCGACACTTCCATCCTGGCGATCAACTGCTTGATATCACTGCTTATATCACCGAGTTCACCTTTGAGCGATGCAATCGCCTGAGCATTCAGGTTGTGTTTAAGGTAGAGCACCTGATCCTTTAGTGTACCAAGTATGGGGTCCATGGACTTTTCTGCTTTGTGCATATGGTTGATTAATTGGCCATAGCGCTTTTTGGTGGCATCGAGTTTCTTGCGACTGTCTGTGCGCAAGCGTGCACTGCTGTATTCTTCAAGTTCCGCCGACCATTCATCAAACAAGGCCTCTGCTACAGATTCAATCGCGTCGATACGCTCGCTAATTTCCTCTGCAGCAGCAACGCTTTCTTCATATTCTTCGTTGAGAATGTTGTAGGCTTTTTCCACCTCACCACCATCAAACTGTACAACGGCGCGATACTGCTCCAAAGCATTACGAAACTGCTGCTGCCCGTCCTGCTGCGATTCCTTGGCAGCTTCAATACGATCAACCAGGATATCACGTTTATGTATACCGATTTTTTCCATGGCAGCGTAGTAGGATGAGGCGCAACCACTCAATATAAAAATGCTGAATACTGTAAAAGCTATAATCTTTCTCATGGTTTACTAATTCCTTTTTCCTCTAGCGTTAGATGGCCGCCGTTACAAAACCCATCAAACAACACTCGTCTAACTTGGCAGGTCTAGATTGGCACATGGCAACGCATTATAACAGCGCTCCGATTCCCTTGCTAAACAGACCCAGCGCAGCCTCGTTGCCATTACTGGTGAAAAAGCTTTTGGTGATGTCGATAAATTTTGGAATCATCGCAGCATCAAGTCCCAGTGCGCTAAACTGGGACGCAACCTGGCTGGCCAGTTTTGCCGATTCGCTGTACTTTCCGGCACTTTTTAATAAATCACCCACCATACCTTGCTGCTCTCCTGCTGCTGGAGCTGCTTTGAGCAAGCCGCCAACACTGGGGATGGCTTTTCCGAGTGTTGAGAATTCACTAGGGCTAAGGGTAGTCTTGGCCGTTTGTAAAAGTGCTCCCATCCCTCCACTGGCCTGGGAATCACTGATTCCAAGCTGGGTGGTCAATGCGGGTATAAGCTGCATGACTGTTGTGCCACCTTGCTCTGTTTCAGCAGCCTGGCTAACCGCTTCCTGTTGGGATTGTTTTTCCTCACTACCCTTTAAAAAATCCAGCCAGCCCGCCTGGACCTGCAGACTATTCACAAGCAGAAAAGCAAAGCATACAAATTTATACATGAAAAATCCCTCTTATCGCAAAAAACACACTAGTTGCTCTTTGATTATTTTCAGCGTTGTGTTCATTGATTGCATGGACAGACAAAAATGCTACAGGCAGCCACTTATAGAAAGCTTCAATATTTGGCAGTAACAGCAGAGCTAATAGTAGTCTCAAGGTGGACCTCACTCTAATACATTAGCGCTCTAAATATATAGCGAGTAATAGCAATATTTCGACGTAGCGGGCAGTGTCTGAAACATCAAGCGAAGAAGGATGAAACCTGTCAACGATTGGTAAAATTCTTGCATTTGGTCCCGTGGTTAACAGCACATTTAAGAGTTGGATACCCAGGAACTATCGATTTAGTCTACTACGAATAGAGCGAATGAGTTGCACATAGCGCCCATCGGCATGCCGGATGGGCGCTAATTAAGCTTGAATTTGTAAATCAGGCTCGACACTACTTTGTTCCAGCGCCGGTACTTTAGCTGCTGCCAAGGTCCGTAAATGACGATCACGCTCTGGATCTTCAACCTTGATATAGGCATGAACCTTTTCACTTATGAGCGGTATTATCTTCCACCGTCCGGTTTCAGGGCAACGGACAGAGGGCTCGTTTTTAAACCAATGCATGACCGCATCAACATCTTTGATTTTTACCATTTTTTTAACTTGCGCCTTATCCACATGACTGAGGTAGGAAAGTGCAATGAGCCAGTCTTTTTGCTGCGATGTCATCCAGCGGGTGATGCGGTCAAAATATTTTTGCAATGAACTCGCTGATTGACTAGACGTTTTTACTTCAAATTCCATTAAGTACGGATAGCGTAGTGAACGACGAATAATGAGAGCCTGTTGCTTTTCGTCGGTGATACCGTTAACTTTGAGAAATCGTACCGCTTCGCTATTCGAAAAGGGCCCCAGGGCAATATGCTTCACATTGGTTTCAGGAAAATCGTCAATGGAATCACGACTAACAAGCAACAATTTCAGATTAATGTTTGCACCTTCTAGAAAAGCAATCATATGCTGTTCTAAAAATATGCGCACGAATTTGGAAAGGTATTCATAGTTGTCGAGAACGATTACGGCGCCACTGTATTTCTTTTTACCAAAGACATGATGACGAGAGTGAAGCAGTGACTTCATATCTTTGGCTATAGCATCTGATAAAATATTCCAACGCTGCGCCAGATTGTCGATTCCAGCATAGCCATCGCGGCGAATGATCTTGTTTACAAGGGATTCAATGGAGCTGCGCGCACGGTCATCAATATTAATCGTCGAAACCAGTGAATCGATCCGTGACATGTATATTAAATCAGCTAATCGCAATGACACATAGTCGCAGAGTTTAACAACGTTTCTGGCATCTTCGTCCAGTTCCTCGCGAAATTTCTCATGCATATAGTCGTCAAATGCATCGAGCTTTTTAATGGCTTTCTTTAAATTAGGTAAGCTTTTCTCGGATAAACCTGCCTGCTTGACCGCAGCCAGCATTTCCGTTGTAAATATATCCGTTAGCTTGACGATAACATGGTTATCTACTTCTTTTTTACTGCCTTTAATATAAATAGGCAGGTATCCATCGCCAATCAAGGATTTTTTAAGCATCCGAATCAGGCTGGTCTTACCGGTACCACCAGGACCATGAAGGGCGACAACGGAAAAGCCTCGGCGTTTGATGGCCTTTTCGATTTCCACCCGCTCTTGACGTGTAACTAAGCTATCTTCATCCATAATCTGCATCCACTGAGATGCCATTCAGACTCAATCTGGCTATTATTTCTAAAATGACTGCACCTTATACAATGATAAGCCGTTTTAGTAGATACAGTATTGGTCAGAATTGGAGTTAGCGCAAAGCTAACCACAACCTTCACCTCACTTAGAGAAAGGGGCATTGATTTTGCCTATATTCTGATCATCCGCTTTTTATAGTAGTGTAAAATACTTTCATTTTTGACGACCGGCTGCGTAGTAGCACGAACTGACCGTCGCAGTAATTTTCTAAGCTAATCCCCACATTTCTTACCACTTCCAGAACGTTACAACCTTGCTCTATCACCAAGCAAAGCAGGCTCTCTCTTAAATTCTGCAGTGTCATTAAAAATGCCGCCCCATATAAACCGGAGGATCAATCTTCCCACATGCCGAATTTATGCATCATATCTCTAAACCGCTCCATCGACTTGAATTTCACTTCAAGCAGAGAGTGGTCTTCACCATCTTCCACCCAAAATGCACGCCCCCATGGTGACGGTGTCCATGGTAAAACGTTTGAATGATACGTTCCTGCGGGGTCTAAACTGTCTACAAATTCTTGCGTTACTAATTCCATTGGACTCAACACTGCATCAAAGGGTGCATCATAATTTCCAATGGCCTTGCGTAAATCGAACAGTACTGTGAGATGTTCTGCTAACAACTTGTTTTTAAGTGGCACACTCAACCAACCGTCATTTGCTGCTGCGCGACGGAGGGCCGGTTTACTCACACCACCGACCCAAACAGGAATTTTTTCTGTCGGCGCAGGTGACATAATGGCGTCATTAAAGTTATAGAATTCGCCACTGTGCGAAACGGGCTCACCTGAATGCAGTTTATGCATGCACTCAATCACTTCATCAAGTAAGCGACCACGTGCTTTGAAATCAATCCCAACAAGATCAAATTCTTCTTTGATTAAACCTGCCCCAATACCACAGCGCACACGATTATTGGTAAAAATGGCAGCGGCACTTGTTGCACGCGCAACGGTAAAAGGATCTCTTAATGCTGCAAGATAAATATTGGTGGCCAGCTTCAGTTCTTTCGTTGCAACACCCATTGCAGTGAGAGCAATCCACGGATCTGTCCAAGGATTATTATTGGGCCACCATATTTCACCGTCATCAGAATAAGGATACTTGCTTTTAACTTCCTTCGGGTAAATCAGATGGTCTGGAACAGTGATACCTTCGTATCCCAATTCCTCAGCCTTTTTTGCAATCTCAACGAATTGATCGACTTCCAGGGTATTAACTAGCGAAATCCAGAATTTCAAGGTATTGCCCTCGCTTATTGAACAAAATCAGCTATCTATTTAACTACAATATCAAACAGATACCAACACGTAACGAACCCAAGTTCGTTAAATGCTGTTCATGAGAGAGCTGTGTAGTATTCAACAACGGCGATAATTGAGGGAATAACCCGGGAGAAAACCGACCACAATCGATCAGTTTTGTTTTTAACCAATTGAGGCATTCATGCAGGGTGATATACACCCCGCATAAACGAAATGACTTTACTGAGGAGGTACTGAATAACCGTCTGTGACAGGTGTTCTACCTTCGAAATGTTTGCCCAGTGTTGTGCCAACATTATCGACAGACCAGGCATCTTCGTTGTCGTAGAACACATCCAACTGTGGACGCTGAACAACGTTAATGCGCTTACCCCATACGATAAAGACTTCACCTGATACATTACCGCCTTCAGGAGATGCCAGGAAGCCTGCCAATGGGCTGACATTTTCCGGCGCAAAGAAATCAAACCCCTCTTCCGGCTTGGCGAATATCTCCGCCGTAATGCCATGGTCGGTCATATCGGTGCGTGCACGCGGACAGATGACATTACAAGTAACACCGTATTTCATCATCAGCTGAGCTGCGCCCATCGACATTGCAACGATACCGCCTTTGGCTGCCGCGTAGTTAGGTTGACCCGCAGAACCAAACAGGAATGCTTCTGATGCGGTACTGATCAATCGTCCATAAACCTCGCCGCCGGCTTTTGCCTGTGCGCGCCAATGCGCTGTCGCATTTCTCATATTGACAAAATGGCCGCGAAGGTGAACACGAACAACCGAATCAAACTCTTCGTCCGTCATATTGAAAAGAGCTTTATCGCGCAGAAAACCTGCGTTGTTCACCATAATGTTAACGTCACCAAAGGTATCAATCGCCGTCTTGAAAAGATTTTGCGAGTCGTTGGTATCGGCACAATCACCATAAGCAGCAATGGCTTCGCCACCCAGTCCTTTGATTTCTTCAACAACGCTTTCGGCTGCTTCTTTTGCTTCAGGTCGGTCGATTTCGCTAACAACGACACGGGCACCAAGCTTTGCAAACTCCAGTGCTTCTGCGCGACCAAGCCCTCTGCCTGAACCCGTGATAATGGCTACTTTGCCTGTAAGATCTCCCATGTTTTTCTCCTTTGCTGTAGAAAAAAGTGTGTTGATTAAATGTGTTTATTGAATACCGAAAGTCAATGTCAGGAGCAGTGCGCTGAGCTTATCTGAGCTTAAATTTACCCTAACGTTACATAACGCCTTAGGGTGCAATAAGTGCAACGCATTGCACCACTTTAACCCGAAAAAATTCAAAATATTATGCTCAAGGCGCTCCCTCATCAAAACCCTTCAGACCATAGCGATCAAAGGGGCCAAAAAAACCAAATTCCCATAGGCCGTATCCCACCTCTGAACCCAACTCAAAGCGACCGACCGTATCGCACAATCCCCAAAGCGTATCGGCATCGTCAATGGTATCAAACTCCACTCCCTGCACCACGAGTTCGCCCTGGTACATGCCATGTCGCCAATCCGCTTCAAAACCGTAACCGGTGCCAAATCCCACATAGCACTCAAGCATGGGCGTTACTTTTATTTCCAGAGCGCCACCCTGTGCATCAGGAAAGCGGATAACAGACTTCTCGATGTAACGCGTTCCTTTGCGGAAGACGTGCTCAGACTCTGTCCTGCCCAACCACTCAGGTTCGCGCGCCGGATCGCGCCAAATTCTGACCGCTTCCTCCAGCAAGCGCTCACCATTATTTCGCTCATTCAAGATATAGAGAATGGTAAAATCATTGAACTGCATGGGGGCGTAATTCCACATGCCGTCCATAGAAAGCTCGCCAACCCGTATTCCCTGAGGCTCTGATTCTCCGACAGGACGCACACCCCAGGAATGATCACGAGCACCCCACCAACGATCGGGCGTTACATCATGTGTTTTGCCATCGACTTTTAGTGTACCTGTCCAAAAACCCGTCTGCGCAAAGCGCGTGGTGTCGTAGAGCACACGACCGTGCTTGCGTATGTAATGACGCGGCTCCTCAAAGACAGGAATGGATCCTTCCCAAACCACGTCCATTTCGATGCCGTGTTCATTGGGCTCAACAATAAAACGCAATTTTTTCAGCCCCTCTATCACTTCCACTCTGATGGGGCCGACCGATTGATCCGCTCGATCTTCAATCACACGTGAGCCACGCACAACTTTATGTTTGCGCCCATAACGCACCAGTGCAAAAGCATCCTGCACTGCAAGATTCGGGTACTGCCCCATTCCCATGACTAAAAAAATTTCGTCGCTGCAGGAATGCATATTGAAGTAATAGCGATCATAGAAATTGCGATCACTCGTACCCACAAACCGAAACGGTTCTGCAATCTGGTGTAGCAAGTGGTCATCCATTGGTGAAAGCACTCTATGTCTCCTTTAGCTTGTTTTTGTTGTTTTCAGAATCTAGCTGACTTTGGCCACATCCACCCGCGTTCCTCTGTCCGTACATCCAGGCGATTGCATCATCACCATGGGTTGCAGGTGATGATAACCTCCACTCAACTGAACCGGATTCAAGGGGCTTGGGGTCAGCATTTGCGGACTCTTTCCACCTTTAAACTGAAACTGCTCCCAGGCATGATAGACAATCACCTGTCCAGGTTTGACCGATGGAGAGACCTGAGCCTGAATTTCAAAATCACCCAGATCATTAAAAACACGTATCTTGTCACCATCATCTATACCGCGATGCTTGGCATCATCAATGTTCACAAACATCGCCGGCACCCCCCGTTGCAATTGCAACATGGATTTTTGATCACGTTGCGCCGCGTGAAGAGACCAGCGATTATGCCCACTGGTCATCTGCAGCGGATAGTTACCGCCAATGAGCGGAGGATCTTTGTGTACCGGCAACACCTCCCCAAACTCCTGGTAAAGCGGGTGGTCAATATAAAATTGCAGACGTCTTGTCAGCGTTGGCCAGGGTATTTTTTTCTGCACATGCCAGCTATTGGCAACCAGCGTTTCATTGGGCTCAATATCGCCAGAGTTACTGATATGAATCACGCCAGTGCCCACACTGGTAAAACGTTCATGGCCTTTGTCTTTAAGCTCCTGCCAGCTAATACCACCCAGATTATCGTTCATCGACAACATTTCCTGCAGCAAATCCTCTGGGTTGTCTTCAGTGAATCGCCGCTGGAAGGTGAAATCATCGTAGCATTCATCCAAACGCCGTTCCCCACCGTGGCGGTCTTTATACGTCGTTACACCACGTGCGATAGCCCGTTGCTGAATGGCTTTTAATATCAGGCAATGAAATGCCCAATCCGTCTTCGAATCCCCCACCGGTTCCACAGCCTTGAGCGTAACATGACTATAGGGCGAACAACCTGAATTCCAGGCGATATCATTCTTTTCATAGTAACCCGCCGCTGGCAGCACATAATCGCTGTAACGGGCGGAGTTGCTCATACGCCAATCCACGGTAACCATCAGATCCAGTTTGGGCAGCATATGCTCAAGCAGCTTATGATAACCGCGTGCCCGGCGGAACATATTACCGCCGACGTTAAATAGAATTCGAGGTGCTGTTTTTGGCACAAACTGCCAATTATTCGCAACGGCTTCCTGCAGGTATTCGTCAAATTCGCGCTTGACGTCAGGGTCCCATTGTTTGGCACTGCCATACAGCTCTTTAAGGCCGCCATGCTCGTAGTAAAGCAAGGCCGTGGTCACGATGTTACCTCGGGCATAATCTTTACGTGCGAAATGGGTAAGTATCATTTCCGTTGAATACCCGGCCAGCTTCAACTTGATCATTTCCGGCGCCATCTCTGCCGTCATCATACCCAGCCCGATTTTGGGCGAGTATTTCCCGCTAATCACACTAAAGGGCTCTGCCGCCGAAATAGACAGCATGGGCACTGCATTGTAACTCGCCCCATTCCTACCAAAGTTCCCGGTCAGAGCAAACACCAACATAATGCTACGTTCCATCTCCATGCCATGATAATGCTTGGAGAGTTGGGTTTGTGCGACGTTGGAAACGGCTTTGGCTTTGGCTATGCGTCTTGCCAAATTGCGCACCTGCAAAGCACTGACACCGTGGATTTTCTCGGTTTGCTCCGGTGTGTAATCTTTTAGCTGCAGCTTGAGGCGCTCAAAAACGGTAGTGACCTTCACCGCACCTTGCAAAGTTTCAACCTCAAACTCTCCTTCCAGTGCTGGCTTGATATCATCCAATGCCAGACTACTCTTGGGTGCCTCAACAATTTCGTTAGCTACAGTGTCGAAAATATAAAACACATCGTCATCGCCATCGCGACTCAAGTCTTTCTCGCGCAAAAACTCCTCACTATCGAGTCGCACCAATAGCGGCATGTCGGTCTGTTCAGCCATAAAGTCAGGTTTATAAATCATCTCCTCGACGATGACATGCGCCATCGAAAGCGCCAAGGCAGCATCGGTACCAATATTAACAGGCACATATTCGTCGGCATGAATGGCAGAGGGACTGAAATCAGGGGCAACACAAACCAGGTAAGCACCCTTGTAACGCGCCTCATAAATAAAATGTGCCTGAGGCATGTGCGTGTAATTTGGATTCCCACCCCAGATCAGGACCACGTCACTGTAACAAAGATCATCCATTGAACTGGTAAAGATGATCTTGCCAGTTGTGGTGGTTACACCGGGTGCATGATCGCCCATCTCTGTGGTGTTTTCGAGGATCGGGGTATCGAGTAGAAAACCGGTTCGTGTCAGACCAACGGCATGGCAACCATTACTGGATGATGAGCCCAGATCCCAATAAATCGAACCTGGGCCATCCTTTTCGGAGATCATGAAATCTATAAACTTATCAGCAATATCGCTTAGCGCTTCATCCCAGCTAACCCGCTTCCATTTGGCTTCACCACGCTTGCCTACCCGCTTCAGCGGAACCGTCAGGCGTGAATCATCATACATGCGCTCTGTGTAGCTTCCGCCTTTCTGACAACCACGGGGATTATAATCCGGCAGGTCCGGCTTGACGGGCTCGTAAGTAGCAAGCTGCTCCTCACGCCAGGCAATACCGTCTTTGACATAAATATTCCAAGCGCAACGCTGCCAGCCACAGTTGGAGTAATGCGAACCTTTGACCACCTTATCCCAGGTCCATCTCTCTCGATAAACATCGCCCAATCCGTCATAACGGATCTTACGGAAATTTTTGGAAGCCGAGGTTTTGTCGCTATTGGCCGGCGCCTTGGTTTCACCACGAAAACCCAGATTGTAGAGAGCCAATGCCCCAACAGTACCTGCTGTCAGGAGAAAGCCTCGTCGCGTCAATTTACTTTTCACAAATTTCTCTCACTTTGCTAACCCCCCACTTTGCTAACCTGTAGTATCAATACGAGACAACACCCCTTTATCGGCATCCAACCGCACGTAATCACCGGTCTTAAACACTTTTGTGGCTACCTTAAGATTCACAATCGCGGGCAAACCGTATTCTCGAGAAATCACCGCACCATGAGATACAGCGCTACCCACGTCTGTAGCCAAACCCGAAATCAAACTAAAATAAGGCGTCCAACCGACATCAGTGATAGGTGCAATCAAAATCTCTCCCGGTTCCAGTTTGGCCGCCTCGGCAATACTCAAAGCAACACGCGCTTTGCCTTCCACAATACCTCTGCTCACAGCACGCCCTACCAATTCACCTTCATTATGCGAAGTATCCGGCTGCCAAACTATCGGCTCCGGCCTGCCCACATAAATATCGCCAAATTCCATTTTTTCATGAAAAGCCAATGCCTTTCGCCTTGCAATTGCATGGGCGACTTTTTGATCCGTAGGATTATCGACAAAATCCTGCAATTCTTTGCGCCCAAAAAAGAAAATCAAATCGGCATCCGGTAGCTTGCCTTCCTTGACACACAATTCTCCGAGATAGCGATAACCTCGTTTCAAGCGATTGGTGACATCCACCAAAATCGATTTATTCCGCTCACGACGACAGATAGCACGTTGCGCATAAGGCAAGACCTTGCACATCAACCAACCATACTGTTTAGGGTCAACGAATTCAGGCTTTTTCGGTTGATAAGTCCCAGTAAACCGTGCAGCCACTGCAGCCTGCATACTCACTACCAACTTTTCCGGCTCGTCACTCCAGGCTTTTTCACGCACACATAATTCACGATAACTGCGATGACCATGGCGCTGCAGAAATTCCTCAAAACAAATGGCGGATGCCCCTGCTGCATCACTCCGCAACCAAGCCAAGGCTGCTTTGGGTTTCGCCTTCTGAAATTTTTTCTGTACCTCCGGCTGGATCGCAATCTTATCAAGCACCTCATCAAGATGCTCGACTAGCATGGCGCTTTCAACGTTTTGCGTACCCGCCAGCAGTTTTGCTACCAACGCCTGCTCTTCTGGCGTGCCCGGCAGATTACCCTTGGAAATAATGCTCTGCACGATTCCTTCCAATATGGTAAAACCAGATGTCGTGCGCACCTGCGTTTCATCTGCCTCCACCAGCCAATGGAAATTATCTTCCAGTTCACGCGCCATGCTGCAAGAATCATCGGTATAACGCAGGTGCATGAATTTGACCTGCTGTTCAAATTCATCCAGTCGCTTGGCCCCTTTTGCACAAAAACGGAAAAACTGAACCGTTCCCCACAAACGACGTAAATAGGGCATTTTATCTTCGGGTTCTTTCAGTTCGGGAATCAGGTGACCACAAACACCGAGTGCCATGGCCTCTTTGGTATTGACCGACACATAACGCGAAGAATCCAACGCACCGGAAAGATTCATAAACCAGTGGCCATAAAAAAAACTCATATTGGTCCACTCTTCACTGATCTCCTCGCGCGCGCCATACTCAATTTGCATGACCTGCATGGCTTCTTCAATAGCACGACCCTGGGTGGTGAAGGTTAAGGGACAGACTGCACCGGGCATCATTTCACCCACATTACCGCGGGTAACCACATAATCATCAGCAAGTGGTGTATCAAATTCATTAAGGTCGGAGGATAGTGTGGTAATGGGTCGTGCCTGTAACCAGTAGATCGTTCCATCCTGATCAATCGCCCACTCCAGATCGAGATGGTGACCCATTTTTTCGGCTGCTTTTCGAGCGCCTTTTGCGAGTTCGAGAATTTCCTTTTTGCTGATAATTGGTGTATCAGCAACGAGATCCCTAAACACAAGATTGTTCTTTTTATCCAGTTCAAAATGATCCGGTGTCGTTTCCCCGCTAACCAACGCCTCACCCAAACCTTCAACAGCATCTATCACCAGACGGTCATGACGACCTGAAACCGGATCAGCCGTAAACAACACACCGGCTGCGCGAGCATCCACCATTCGTTGCACCACCACACACATCTCAACACAGTCGAGATCAGCTTGATCATGTTGATAGGCTTCTGCGCGAACACTGTGCAAAGAGGCCACGCACTGCTTGACCGCAGATTTTAATTGCCTGATCCCTTTGACATTGAGAATGGTTTCATATTGCCCAGCAAAGGAAGACTCTTCTCCGTCTTCACCAATAGCCGACGAGCGTACAGCGACGAGTCCGGCGCCAATTGCTTCGTATTGTTGTTTTAAATCACTCGGGTGTTTTTTTCCCAATGCACGCTGGATGACAAAAGCAGGCGGTACAGGCAAATCCATTTGCGTAAGCTCCGCCAGGCCCTTGGCCTTTCCACCAACCTCTTCATCAGTAATTTTTTCAATGCTGATAATACTTGGTGCATTTGACGCGACGCGGTCGGCTGCCATTTCCTTTACATCATCCACTTCATTGACCTCCAACACCTAATCTGAAATACCAAGCTGTTCCATCGCTATTTCGCGAGTACGTTTGAAGTCAGCTTTACCAGAGGGCGATCGATACACGTCAGCGACTTGCACCACATGTTTTGGCGCCTTAAAACCTGCCAGTGATCCTTTTACAAATTCAATAATTGCCGCACTGTCCAACTCACCGGAGTGACTGGAAACAACCGCTGTGATGGCTTCTCCCCAACGATCATCCGGAATACCCACAACAACAGCATCCTTCACTCCCTCAAAACGTTTGACCACCTCTTCCACTTCTTCAGGGAAAACCTTTTCTCCCCCCGTATTGATGCAAACAGAACCACGACCTAACAATGTAAGCGTCACGCCATCCTCATTCACCTCGGCCCAATCGCCGGGCACCGAGAAACGACCGGCCTCACATTCAATAAACGTTTTTGCAGTCTTTTCCGGATCCTTGTAGTAACCCAGGGGCTGAATGCCACCAACACCCACGAGGCCCTTCACGCCCGGCTTGGTTTCAATCAGTTCAAAGTCTGCGTTGAATAACTTTGTTGCATCCGATAACTCAAATTTTCCAGTCTGCACAGAACCTGCAGCCGTCGTAATACTTAAACCCAAACCAACCGCTTCAGAGGAACCAAAGGCATCTGCCAACATCAAACCCTGATGCTGAGCCAAAAGACGTTGTTTGGTTTCCGCACTCCACATCACTCCGGAGGAGGCAATCATAAACACACTGGAAATATCGTAGGCGTCTCCGTTTTCCTCCAGCTCCTTAGCCATCGGTTTTGCAAAGGGATCGCCAACAATAGTGATAGAAGTGATTTTTTCTTTTTCGGCGGTTCGCCATAATTCTGCTGGATCAAAGCCCTTAACACCTTCTAACAATACCGTTGTGCCACCAACAAGCCAGGCAATCATTGCTTGAAACCAGCCTGTACCGTGCATTAACGGTGGACTGATCAGGGAGCGATAACGCATGGGAGGATTTTCCAGGAACTCTCGATAGGCTTCCTCCGTCTCAGGTGTAGCACCAATGCCTCCTCCCCCAAAACGAGCAAATATATCGCCCTGGCGCCACATCACACCTTTGGGCATCCCTGTGGTGCCACCGGTGTAAATAAAGAGCAAATCTTCAGGACTCAGCGTGCTTTGGACTGCAGGCCGATCCGTCTCCGCAGTGGCTTCATAGAATGCAGCGTTAGGTAAGGATGAGATATCGCAATCACCGGCATTTTCAACCACCAGCACGCCGACTATTTTCGGAAGATCCGGCAGCACTTCCTGGAGCAATGGCACAAAATCCTCATGCACGACAACGATTTCTGTGTCCGAGTTTTCTAGCAGGTAACGCAGCTCTTCAGCCTGGTACCTGTAGTTGACGTTGACCGGCACCAGAGCAGCCTTGAACCCTGCATAAATGGATTCCATATAGGCAGGATGGTTGTAGGTGTAAACAGCAAGCTTGCCCTGACGGGTGGGTTCTCGTTCAGCTATCCAAGCAGCTACATTCGCAGCACGACGCTCTACTTCGCGCCAGCTTAGCTTGCGATCACCCTGAATCAGACTGTCTTCATCGCCACGTATCTCAGCGACAATATCTAATGCATATGCTAGGTTACCAAAGGCCATTGCAGTCCTCCTGCGTTTTTAAGCTTGAATCCCGTAGGGTGCGCCGCGCGCACCATTGTTAGGAACCTCAATCAATTGAAACAAGTAAATGTGGTGCGCATGGCGCACCCTACTAGTTAAATGTGGGATCTGGATCTGAACTCACAATCCACATGGCAAAGTAATTTGAAGCACCGCCGTAGGCCTGCCCCATGGCAACCTTTGCGCCATCGACCTGGTAGTCTCCGGCCGTGCCACGTACCTGGTTTGCCGCCTCAAGGCAACGAACCATACCGGACGCACCAATTGGATTTGATGAAAGCACACCACCCGACATACACACCGGGAAATCCCCGCCGATCTCGGTAGCGCCTTCATCAACCATCTTCCAGCCATCACCCTCTTCACAGATCAGATGAGTTTCAAGCCACATGGGCTCAAACCAGCTGAAAGGCACGTACAGCTCTGCACAATCGATTTGTTTTCGAGGGTCTGTAATGCCCGCTTTCTTATAGAGCTCTTTTGCACAATCCACACCCGCCAGCGGTTTGACCGGATCACGACCGGGATACACAGCCAGCTCGGTTCTTTTCGCATGAGCGATCACCCAGGCAGGCGGTGCTTTTGATGAGCTACGTTTGACGCCCGCCTTGTTTGTCATCACCATCGCTGCCGCGCCATCAGAGGATGGGCACGCCTCATAAAAGGTAAGAGGCTCCCACAGCATTGGGCTTTCCTTCACAGACTCCAGGTTGATGTCTTCCATATGCAGATGAGCAAGGGGATTTTTTAATGCATTCAAACGATCCTTGACCGCCACCTTCCAACCAATATGTTCCGGTGCACCACTGCGGGCAATATAATTTCGAATCCACGGTGCAAAAGAACCACCGGCCCCTTGGCCACCGCTCTTGCCACCGCTCAGCGCCCACATAAAGTCGCCGTCACTTTGCTTTTCGTAAGCAACGGTGAGCACCGTGTTATACATGCCACTTTCAATCAGTGTAACTGCACTGATGGCTGTGGACGCGCCCACCGAGCCCGCCGTGTGCACACGGTGAATGGGTTTGCCGACAGCATTCAACGCATCGCAGAGCGATAGCTCCGGCATCATCACACCTTCAAGCGCATCAGGGGCTTTGCCGAGAACAATGGCATCAATATCTGCAAAGGTAAGCCCGGCATCATCGAGTGCTTTTAACGCAGCCTCACGGACGAGGCCGTCCATGGTGACGCGCAGGCAACGGTCATACTTGGTCTGTCCTAATCCAACAACAGCGCAACGTTCAGCCATTATGCGTCTCCTTCTAAAATGCAGAGCAGGTTCTGCTGTAATGCGGGGCCACTGGTGGCGTGGGCCAAGCCACGACTCGCTTCGCCTAAGCGAATGCGGCGCGCCACCTCAACAACACGTGTGAGACCAGTGGCCATCACCGGGTGACCGGCCAGCGGACCACCCGAAGGATTAACCTTGGTATTGGTACCAAGTTCAAGCGCTTGGCGCAATACTATTTCTTCAGGACTGTAACGGACACACAGTTCCGCCACATCCAGTGAGCTTACTTCAAGCCCCAGGTTTTTTGCCGCAATGCGAGTTGACGGTGAGTCCGTCAAGTCACGCAAACCCAGATGGTGAGACTCTATACGATGATCCATACCACGAATCCACACTGGATTATCGCAAAGCTCTTTTGCCCGATCCCCACGTGCAATGAGCATAGCCGAAGCACCATCCGTTATCGGCGGTAAGTCATGCTTGCGCAGCGGCGTGGCGTAATAAGGCGCTTTCAACAGGTCTTCGACGGAAACGTCTTTTGCCACCTGCGCATTCGGATTTGACAGCGCATCACGTCGACTACGTGAGACTACCTCAGCAAAATCACGTTCTGTGGCTTTGCCTGCTTCAATCAGCGCGTTAGCCTGCAGTCCTGCAACAGACACAGGATCAAGCCCGAGAGGCGCCTGCACATAAGGATCGGTTTGTATGGGGAATATCTCTCTGGGTGATCCTGGCGATGATTTGCCTGAACCCACCACCAGCGCCAGATCAATATCGCCGCATTGCAGGCGCACAAATGCCTCAAACAAGGCCCAGGCCCCATCCATCTCAACATGTGACTCATACACCGGTGGCGAAGCACCGTAGCCATCGACGCTGGCAATAAAAGAAAAGGGTGCACCCGACAGGTAGTCACTGCTGCCGGCAATCGTAAAATCTATTTTGTAGCGGTCAACACCGGTTTCTTCTAGAATCTGGTTCACCAGACTCATAATCATTGAAGGCTCTGAATCAGCATAATTCCGATAGCAGGGCGTCAACGCAGTGGCGACAATCGCAATATCTTCAGCCATTAGATAAACTCCGTCAGATAAATTCGGGGAAGTCTTCAAAAGGAACGTCTGGTTCGCCGGTCGGTTCCCAACGCTCAATCACATCGCCGGTAGAGCAAAACATCCAGCTATTGCAGATGTCGTCTATATTGCGCTCGCCAGCAGCTTTGAATTTCGCCCGCAGGCGGATGCCCGCTCGGAATTCGTCCGCAGGGATGCCATGGACTTCCTGCGCTATCAGCGGCTGGTCTGAACCGTCCAGGAAAATCATGGCGCTGATATACGGCTCTGTTTTCGTCTGCCCCTGGTACTGTATCGGTGTGATCACTGTGTAAGAGACAGCTGTGCCGGTCGCCGACAGTTCAACGTCATCGGCTTCGCTCAAGGTCACGCGTCCGATAGAATCGTATCCCTTACCGGGTATGCTCACCTTGCCCGTTTTTGGGCTACGCTGCCCAATAAACTTGCCGTCAAGCAAACCCTGTACATAGCGAGCACGTGATGGATAGAGCTTCTCTTTGTAAACCAGGGAAATTTTGTGTATTGTTTTTCTCACTTCCTTTTCGCCCGGTGTAATAGTCTGTTCCTGAGCATCGGCTTCAGGTACAAAATAGACGTCAGTGATGGCACCAACCCGCTCGTCGCAGAATTGGATTTTCACTCGCATACCGGTGGAGATGGCGTCAGGCCCAGCCGCTTTGACTGCATGAGTGATTGCAGTATCGGCGCCATCCAACTTGATTTGCGCAAAAGCGAACGGTTCCTGGAATGGATGCTTGCTTGTAGGCTCAGCTATCCAGGTCCAGTTCTCGACGGTGCCCGCAGGCCCGACTTCTACAAAATCAGGTTCAAGCGTGGCGCCTGTGTCTGGATCATATTCAACGGGCGGGCAGATAACCCGATTACCGCAGTTAATACCCAGAACACGGCCATCGCGAAGTGCCGTAAAGAACGGTCCGATTACGGGACCAAGCGTACGCTCATAAGGGTACTCAAGGGTAAAGGAGATAGGAAATTCCGACATAGTCACGGTTCTCGTATCTGTTTCAAATGGAAGAATAATCGGCATTCACAAACAGCATAAATCCCTCTTATCAAATTCATATCAAGGCGAAGACTATAATCAACGCGAAGACTGCAGTCAATACAAAGACTACAGTCAACGCAAAGACTATGGTCTACTGTAATCAAATATTAAGTACGGAATGTCATGAACTTCGACGTATAAATGACACAAACGAAAACGGAACCCGAAGGTTCCGTTTGATCATAGGCATTTCAGCAGTACTTAGTCTTATTCCGGCAATCCCAATATGGTAAGAGAACAAACTGATCCCGTCCCGCCCAGGTTTTGCGCCACACCAAGACGTGCGTTTTGAACCTGCGCCCCTTCGGCTCGACCCTGAATCTGCTTGGTCACTTCCGTAATCATCCGACAACCGGTCGCACCGATGGGGTGCCCAAAGCACTTCAAGCCACCACTGGGGTTCACCGCCAGTTTGCCGTCAACATTAGCGTGACCATCGCGAATAAATTTGGCACCTTCACCTTGCTTGCAGAAACCCAGGTCCTGAATATTGAGAATCTCGGTAATGCTGAAACAATCATGCACTTCAGCAAGATCGATTTCTTCAAGCGGATTTTTAATGCCCGCCTCTTCATAAGCTGTCCGTGCTGCAACGCGTGTTGCCTCAAAACCCAAAAAGTCAAAGGAGCGTCGATACATCGGCAACATCGCTTCATTAACCATGGCATTCGCCTTGGTGAGCGCGTAGTCATGCTTGTGTTTACTGGTCTTAGCTATATCGGGCCGTGTGATAATCACCGCTGCCGCGCCATCCGACATTGCACAACAATCAAAACGCCCCAACGGCCATGCAATCATGGGCGCATTCATCGCTTTTTCCAAGGTAATTTCACGACGAAAATGCGCCTTGGGATGCTTGGCGCCATTGATGTGATTCTTAACCGCCACGTGAGCCAAATCTTCTCTGGTCCAGCCGTATTCATGAAAGGAGCGCGTTGCTGTCAAAGCAAACATACCTGGCGCACTGGAACCACGCAGCACTGGGTGCCCCATATCAACAGGAAGACCAGTACCTCCCACATCCATCAGTTTCTCAACACCGCATGCCATCACCACATCATATGCGCCGGAGGCAACCGCAAAGCAGGCGTTGCGAAAAGCGTCCATTCCAGATGCACAAAAGTTTTCTACCCGTGTGGTCGGCTTGCCGAAGAGTTTAAGCGGCTCCGCTGCAACAGCTCCACTCAGTCCCGTAAAATCATACAAATTGCCAACCCAGGTCGCTTCGATATCATCTGGCGTAACCCCGGCATCGTCCATTGCTTCATACGCTGCCTCCACAATCAAATCTTCGTGATCTTTTTCCCAATGCTCACCAAATGCGGTACAGCCCACGCCCATGATGGCAGTCTTATCTTTAATGCTTCCCATAAGATTATCCTCTTAGCCCTTAACCTTTGCGGTTAACCTGCTTGATTCAGACCTACTTAATTCACAATAGGTGCGGCCTGTGTCTTCTCATCTTTCTCCTCACTGGAGCACCGCCCTGCCCCTCTCCTCAATGAAAGGGAACCGTTCGTAATGCGAGAGTATCAACTGCCCGCTTCCGGCAAGGACCGGCATTTCCAATAGTAGTTGTAGAAACCCGATGCCTCGTGCAATCGACGGAAAACGATATCGACCGGCATACCTATCTCAACGTCATCAGGATCCGCATCGGTCATACTGAGAAAAAGCCTGCCCCCACCTTCCAGGTCTATGACCAAACGTGGCACGGCCACATTGCAGTATTGACCCGCATCGATATGGTCGAGCGTATAAGTGAAAACAATGGCTGTCTTAGGCAGTTTAACCTCTTCAAACTGATCCTTCGTACCACACTCGACGCACACCCGAGGTTTTGGATAATTCACAGCATTGCACTTTGTACATTTGTAAGCGTGAAAATTCAGCTCAATCTTTGTATCACGCCAATACGTAACCGCTGAACCACGAGGATCCACTGTCTCTTTTTTCATCAGGCCGCGAAAACGAACATAACTGGTGTAGTTGGGCAGATTTTTCTTCTGGAAAATATGTCCAACCAGGCTTTTTCTGCCTTCAAGCGCTGCAAATTCTTCATCGAGCTCCACTACAAATGCATCGGCGCCATCGCCGTTATTGACGACCAATAATTTATCGCCGGCCTTGGCCTGCTCCAGCGCGTTTGCCAACATCATCAGAACCAGCGGTACACCAGGATTGCCAACCGAGAAGAACAATACATCCTCTAACTTACCGGGATCAACGCCAATACTACCCGCCACCTTGCCTCCGCTCAAAGGATCACCAGCGGTGATAACACCCCGGGCGACATCGGCAGGATTCACGTCGGCTTTTTCTAAACAGTCCTTACCCGCTTGCACAGCGCTTAGCACATAGCCGTATTTTGATTCGACCTTGCCTTCAAAGGAACGAACGTAAGCGTCTTTGCTACGTCGCCAGGCACCAATTTGCTCACCCGCAATGGACGTAAATCCGCGTAATGTCGCCGACCCTTGCTTGGAGATCAACACGGCTCCCGCGCCATCACCCAGAAGCTGTTCCAACATTGACTCTGGCTCAGCGAGACGACAATCTGCAGCGACTACCAATATACTCTCCGCTGAACCGGAATCGACGGCATCCACTGCCGCCCGTAACGCGGTAGTTGCTGAGCGTAACGACCCCGTATAGTCAGCAGTGTTAATATCGGTACGCATGTCCAGTGCAGCGGCAATAACACCCGCGCACTGTTTTTCGTTATAGGGAGCAGTTGTGGTGGCAAAAAACAGACCGTCGATACTGGACGGATCTATTCCTTTGCCCGATGCTCCCAGGCAGTCTGCGCCAGCAGCCACCGCCATCGTGATACTGTCTTCATCGGCATTGGCTACAGCCCGCTCACCAGGAACAGCGGGTATTCCCCACGCATTTGCCATCTCCTCCCTGGAGAGTCTAAACAAGGGGACGTAGGCGCCGAACGATGCAATCTTAGCCATGATGTATTCCTTTTGTAATTCGCTTAAAAAGTTCGCTGTGCCTCGCGATACCCGCCACACCCTGCTGTATGCAGCGGATCTGGAGAGTTGGATTTAGGTTGGATGAAGGCGAAGACTATAATCAATGCAAAGACTGCAGTCAATACGAAGACTATAGTCTACTTTATTGAAGGATTTATTCTTTGCTCAAGGCTTAGGATTCTTCAGCCGGAAAATCAACATCCAAAGTAACCGACTTCCACTCTTCAACAGACGCACTTAGATTATTTAACTTTTCACTCGCTAGGACTAACCCACTTGGCCTCTTCTGGTAATTCATCCCTTAGTTGTGCAATAGGCACAACGCGGCTCTGCGCCGACAGATCCTCCCGAGGACGACCTTCTGGAAACTCAGCCATTCGCAATGTCAGTAGACCTTCTCCCAGACCACAGGTATCAATTAAAGGTTCATCCTTCAGTTTTTCCAATAGCAGATCTGTTGCCATTTGTGTCGCTGCCTCATTAGTATCTTTGATCCAAATTTCCGTCATATAAGAAAATTCTGTCTGTGAATGCTTGACTTGACATTGTAAATTCCTGTTTCATTTTCTGGATTATGCAGGCCATGCATCCTGACAGTTCAATCTGGTGCCCTTACGGCCAATGAAAAGCAAACTCGACTCAAACACCCCCAAAAAAGCGCCATCTTTTTGTGAGCAACCTCACAACACTCAAATGATCTGTTTTGCAATACTGTCAGCGAGTGCAACACACTAACATATCGAATTCGAGCACGCCAAAAAAACAGCTAATATTTTTTCTGGCAATTTTTCCATTTTCATTTTTAGAATTATTGTTCTATTTTATTTGTGTTTACAAAATGCGAGAACCAGTCGTCGATTTTTATGAGACATTATTTCAAACAGCATTTTATGTTGCATATCAAGGCATTGTTAACACATTTACCAGACATAATAAAAAAACAAAAATATTGACGCAGCGCACTTATCATTAGCAATGTGACATAGTTAAAAAAACCATAAATCAGGATCAAAATATAACATTTTTAAGCGCCCTTAAACTAATTGATTATAGCTTTGTCGATATTTTACAATAAAGGTTATCGCGTAAAACCCACGCGCCTTAAAACCGTTTTGACAATACTATTTTTTTCTAAAAACAGCGTGTTTTGAGTTTGCTTTTATTCCTTGTGCATGCATTAAACTAAACACCGGTTACCATATAATTTTACGTACCTTTTCGCACTGCATCATTGTACTAGCCTATCCACTAGAAAAACTTATTTTTGTTTTCGCGGGGATGTACCAATGAGCACAAAATCAAAACTACTTTTTGTAGCGCTCTGTATTATTTTTTCCACCCACACTTTAGCAAGCTCTTCTTCCTGCGAATCAGCAATCCGTAATTCCAATATTGTGACAACATCACTACTCACCGTTGCTAACAGTTGGATAAAACACGGCCGTCAATTTACTATGCGGGATGCTGGCCGCGCTCTGTTATACGGCAGCGCTTCCGGGTACGGTTTTTATCAGGCAAAACGACAGGCTGGCAATGGCAATGTACAAACTGGTATTGCTCTGGCTTACGCAACATCTTCTGTATTAAACAACGTAATTAACAAAGAGCATCCTCTCGCCTATTTTCGTTATGGCATTGGACCAATTGAAGCGACCTTTGCCACACCATGGGCGATCAACCAAGGTAACAAACTCACCATTGATGTTGATGCACTTGAAATGGCATCCATGGTGACCCATGCGGGTGACGTGGATCGATGGGCATATCGTGACGGTATTGTCTACGGTGTGTCTGAGAAGAACACACTATCATCAGAAGATGTACCGCAAGTCTATGCTCAGACCAATGGCAAGCATGTACTTTTTAATAAAGACTACATGGAACAGGTTGACGTCTGGCAACACGAAGCCGTGCACGTCATCCAGAACATTCAGTTTCAGAGCTTTATGCGATTTAGAGGCTCAGATGTTGTGAATCGTTTGAAAAACCAACCCGCGTTTCCAGTAACGCAGGATGCCGTTGAAATGGATGTCAGCTTTAGCTGGTTTCATCTACCCATGTCCATGGCATCTGAGGGCAATGCCTACTCAGAGCGCTGGGATGAAATCGAAGCTGCTCAGCTCGGAGAAGGGCATGCGCCCTACGGTGGTGACGATGAAGACTGTGGCGGAATAGGCCTTAGTTTTGTGTTCAACTTTTAGTTGAATCCAGCCTGCTGTCTCACAGCAAAACCGATGCTGCAGATAAGCGCCGAGGGTAGATGGCCTGACCACTAGCCAGTGTAGTGTATTAAACAGAATGCTAATATAATGCGCAGCTCATTCCCAGCCAATTTGAAGCCAAAAATGCCCGCCCAAGTAAAAATCACGTTATCAACAGAAGAAAAAAAACAGTTAGCAAAAAATGTAAAAAGCACGAAGACATCAGTGCGATTGGTCGAGCGATCTAGAATCGTTCTGCTTGCCGCGAAAAATGTCCCCAACTACAAAATAGCTGAAGAGCTAGATATTGACGTCAATAAGGTGGGCGATGGCGAAATCGTTTTGCACAGAAAGGGCTTCATGGCATAGAACAAGATTTGCCAAGAGGAGCCAATCATGGCGGTAAAGATTCGATTGAACAAAGAAAACTACGAACAAAAATAGTCGAGATGACTACGCAGGAAAAACCGAAAAGCGGCACGCACTGGTCAACCCGGAGTCTTGCTAATGTATTGGGAATAAATCACTCCTTTGTCAATAGAGTGTGGCGCGAAGTAGGTCTAAAGCCATATTTGACGTCACAATTCAAAGTGAGTAACGACCCGGCTTTTGAGGAAAAACTGCGGGATGTTGTTGGATTGTATTTATCGCCGCCGGAGAATGCAGTTGTTTTTTGTGTCGATGAGAAAACCTCAATTCAGGCGCTGGATAGATCACAGCCCGGCTTGCCGATGAAGAAGGGGCGGTGTGGAACAATGACTCACGACTACAAGCGTCATGGAACAAGCACCTTGTTTGCAGCACTAGATACGCTGACGGGTAACGTTATCGGCCAGTGCGTGAAAAAACATAGGCATCAGGAATTCTTGGCGTTTCTGAAAATAGTGGAAAAACAAACGCCAAAAGAGTTGGACTCTTCACCTTATCGTAGATAACTACGCAACGCACAAACATGAAAAAGTAAAGAGCTGGATTAGGCGAAACAAAAGGGTCCATCTACACTTTATTCCCACCAGTTCATCGTGGCTAAATTTGGTGGAAAGATTTTTTGGTTTGCTGACAGAGAAGCAGTTACGCCGTGGCATCTTCACATCAGTAAAACAGCTTGAAGAAACCATCATGCAATTTATCGATACACACAACGAAGACAAAAAGCCGTTTGTCTGGACAAAATCTGCTGAAGAGATTCTAGTAAAAGTGGAGCGGGCACGCCAAGCACCCGCATATCAGCAATCTAATTGATACACTACACTAGCACGTAAAGAGACCGCAGGACACATGACACCGAGGTGAGCTATGAATTGCTGGGAAGTAAAAAAGTGTGGTCGTCAAAGGGACGGTGCCAACGTCCATGAAATCGGCGAATGTCCCGCTTCGTTATGGAATGCGGGACAAGCCTGCTGGCTGGTTGCAGGTACATTTTGTGAAGGGGGTGTTCAGGGTACTTTTGCTAAAAAACAATATAACTGTACCCGTTGTGATTTTTTTAACCGCTTTGATCTTAAGCATAGATTGGAAATGCATAAGAAGTTTATCTCCAACAAAATAAAAGATGTGGCTGAAAGGGATAAGCTAGAAGTCATTATAGAGGCCGCAAAATTAGCCGCTAAAGCCGGAGATCAGTTCTGGATATAGCGCAGGGGGAATTTTGTAGAATGCCGTAATTGAAAATCCCAGACCCAATACGCCTGTCTATTGCTATTGTTTTTATACCAAATTACGCATTGTCAATACCACTGCCAGTTGAGCGGTTAATGCATCATCATTCTTGCGTGCCGCCACACTCCATAGCTGCAATGATTCCCATACAGCACTATTAGACTCTGGGGAGTGTACATAGACTTACTTGCTGAATAGGATCTGCGCGCCGCTGGAAATGGCGGGCCACCACTTAGCATTAGTGATTAGACGTATTCGGCTCTGTTTTTATAAAAAACATGAAAAATATTTGCGTTTTACATGAAAAATCAAACTAACTTTACGGCCACCGACGATCTACTATTAATGCTACACACCTAAAATGATCGGGGTTGCATATATGATCAAACGAAAGCATGTAGCTAAAAATATGCAGCCAGAAGTCTCTACGGAAGCAATATGTCTGCAGGAGGCATTCGCGAATTACCCCTGGAGAGAACTAAGACAGGGAACGAATCGCAGGCAAACAAATGACCCTGGTAAAGCGCCTGCTAGCAGGTGTCGACGAATAGGTGAAAGACGCAATAGGCTTTATCTTCGTGCTGATCAATGGTGGCTGCATCGAAAATATTCCACTAGCCTTTTTCTGGGGTAACTGAGGAACTGGTAGCCAGGGGTGGCCAATTTTTTAGCACCGCCCCAACAAATGTTTCGCCAAGCCTGCAGTTTTAGAAATCGGTCTTCGCAATCTGGATCGAGACTGAACGTGCGAGCAGTAATTTCTGGAAAGAAATCACTTGCATCGATATTAAACAAATCTTCGAAATTAAACACATCTGCCCAGTCGCCGACGTCATTGGTGTGAAAAGATCAATATCAAAGGTACTGGTCGAGATGCCAGCAGTAGCAAAGGTTGCCAAAAAGCTGGCAAAAACACCCATAAAAATACTAACTGATTGTTTTAAAAGAAAAATAATGGCGCGAAAGGAGAGACTCGAACTAAAAGCAGGCTATTCCACGCAACCCCACACAACACTAACCCACTGTTTTTTTAGCACATTTCTTGCCTGGAACTGCGCAGCGTAGCGTACAGTAACAGACTAATGTTGTCCAAAAGTTTGTCCGCGTCGTGCGGCATAATATGGTTGCATTTTTGCGCGTAAAGCTGAACAAGGGGATCAAGCTGGCAGAGCAGATCATCGCCAAACAAGCCGGACTGGCGAAAATGGGGGTCTTCACAAGAGGTACACGACTCGAAAAAGTGACGTTCAGCCCAATAGTTGATATTTTTGTTTAATGACAAACTCCCGGTTATGTGGATTTGCTCATCCCATGCTGATCTGTTCAGGCAGATATATTTTCGAACAACTAATGAGTGCGATCACACTATCTGATGGAGCTCTAATCAAGCTAACTGATGGAGACATCCATCGCAGCACAGTCTAATTTACCCTCCACAAGCTTGCGCTGCCCAGCGGCGTTAAGCGTT
>PIVM01000197.1 GCA_003353945.1 Gammaproteobacteria bacterium | reverse complement strand
ACCATGCCTACCATAAAGACGTTCTGCTTCAATTTTTACTGCTGTGAACCTGGTGCAGCACGAAATGCCAGTGCTGCCGAGCCAAATTTATTGGGTTTTCGGTCAGGCACTATATAGGTTATATGAGTGTGAGCGAATACATTGACCAGATCGCGAACCTTTATGTTGTAGATACCGCCACGTTTGCGGAGAAAAAAATAAATTTTCTTAATGATCGCGTTTTGCCACATGGTGGAATGTTCCTCATATTTGTAATGCCGGAATGGTCGCCTGACAGCCAGCGTATCGCTTATATTGGAAAGTGTGGAGGGGATGATTGGAGTTACAGTCTTTGCACTGCAGCTGTACCGAGTGGATTTCCTTATCGGAGAATTAGCCTGGCTGAAGAAATGGCTTTGAGCGTTGTTTGGCGTTAATAGCCGTTGACTTAAGCCGGCCACCAACCGATTCATGGTTGGTGGCTACTCAATACTTAACGCATCTTATCAACAATATCCTTCGCATAACGCCGAACGCCTTCTTTTTTCTCTTCAATATCTTCAGTAAATCCGTAATAAAACGGCCAGGGCTGTGTCATTAAATGGGTGATGCCATTGTCTTCAAGCACTCGGTAAGCATCGATGTCAAAGGCATCGCTGGGGGTTGCCATTACCTGGAGTGGGAGATGATCACGGCCGTACTCCTTGCGGTAGTTTTTTATTTTGTTGACGCAATCAATAATCTCTTGGGATGTTTGCAGATCACTGATCCAGCCATCCCCTAGGCGGGCTGCACGTTTTAACGCCGCCTCACTGATGCCGCCTACCCAAATTGGTATTTCCTGGCTGGGAGCTGGGCTCATTTCCAGACGATCAAAATCGTAAAATTTTCCATGGTGTTCAACCCATCCGCCTTGCCAAAGCAGGCGCAGAACTTCTACCATTTCGTCACAGCGTTTGCCTCGTGTGTGAAAATCCTGTTGCAGCAAATCAAATTCGTCTTTGGACCATCCCACCCCAATACACAGTGAGACGCGATTATTTGAAACAATGGCAGCGGTGCTCACGGTTTTGGCTACCAGGAGTGGGTTACGCATTGGCAATACGAACACATTGTTCATAAAACGGATATTTTTTGTGATAGGAGAAAGTGCGCCAATCATCACAAAAGGATCTGGCCAGTCGGTAAAGGCTGGCCATCGTCTGCTACCGTCATCGGTGTAGGGGTAGGGTGTTGTGATGTTTTCAGGGTGCACAATATGGTCTGAAAACGATAGAGCATACCAGCCACATTCGTCGGCCACCGGCGCGATTTCTGTCAGATGCTCGATGGAACTAAAGGATGTGGTCAATACAAATTTCATACACACTCCAATGTCATACACACTCCAATGCATGTTTATTAACAATATGATTGAGCAGTCCGTGAGAGGCTTTTTCAATCATTTTTATTACACCATCAAATTTTTCCGCTTTCTCATAATAAGGATCAGAAAGCTGGCTAATACCGCTGTGCTTGCCATATTTCATAAATAATTCTATTTCACCCTGATAATCATCTGGCGCCCAAGCGGTCACACTTGACATGTTTTTGCGGTCCATTGGCAGAATAAATTCAAACTGTTGATAATCATCGGGATGAATCTGGCGAGCAACTTGCTCTCGAATATCATAGCCGTGGCGAAGTGCTGCATCAATGGCGCGCGAATCCGGTGGTTTGCCGACGTTAAAGGCGGCTGTGCCACACGAATCGATAGAGATGTGTCTGGACAGTCCGGCGTCATCAACATAGCGTTGAAAAACACCTTGAGCAGCGGATGAACGGCAAATATTACCTAAACAGACAAAGAGTACATTAATGGTCATTGTGATACGTCTCCACGCTTTTGCAGACATAAGCAAAGCGTTAAACACAGTGTAAAATCAGGATGGGGTTTCGGCATCACCCATATGTCTCAGTTGTTTCTTCTGTTGCAACAACATTTATTGCAACAACATTTATTGCAACAACATATGTCTCCAATTCAGCGGCTTGCTAGCCGATTTAGTTGATTTCAACCCCTCGTAATCCGCTATAATGAGGCACATATTCTCAAACCAATAAGATAAACAATGAGTTTACAAGCGCTGGATATCGTGGTGCTGGCATGCTATCTCGGTGGCATGTTGGCAATGGGGTGGTATTTTTCGAGGAAGAATACCAGTACTGAAGAGTATTTTGTAGGTGGGCGCTCATTTTCCGGTTGGGTAATCGGTTTAAGTCTGGTGGGTACGTCCATTAGTTCGATTACATTTTTAGCTTATCCGGGGGATGCTTATAAGACGGCGTGGCTGCGCTATTTACCCAATTTGATGTTGCCTATCGCTATTTTTGTGGCTGCGTATCTGTTTCTGCCGTTTTTTCGCCGAAAGAATATCACTTCTGCCTACCAATATCTTGAAGACCGGTTTGGACCATCCGTCAGAGTCTATGGAGCACTGACCTTTATCATTGCTCAAACGGTAAGGATCAGCACTATCCTGTATCTGCTCTCGTTGTTAATTCACGAGATTACAGGGTTGGATATTGTTCTGTGTATTGCTGTAACGGGTGTATTTGTATCTGCCTATACCATTATGGGTGGTATTGATGCCGTGATTTGGACGGATGTTATCCAAACAATTGTGCTCGTATTGGGTGGTGTCTTGTGCCTCTGGGTTATCGTGGATTTGCTTCCAGGTGGTTTTGCTCAGATTATTGAGGTAGCCAGTTCTCACGGAAAATTTGCCTTTGCTGAGTTGAAGGGTCAACAACTCACGCCGGTTTCCTGGGAATTCAGTTTTAGTAGCAAGACGGGCTCCATGATGTTGATACTGGGGTTAACTTCCTGGCTGACTGAATACAGCAGCAATCAAAATACGGTGCAGCGCTATTGTGCGGCAAAGAGCACACATGAGGCGCGCAAGGGCATGTTTGTCTGTGCTTTTAGCAGTTTGCCGATTTGGGCTTTTTATATGTTTTTGGGAACGGCTTTGTATGTGTTTTATCAGGTGTATCCCACCATTGACGCGCAGCAAATGCTGACGGGCGAACAAAAATCCGAGCAGATTTTGCCCTATTTTATTATTCACCAATTGCCATCCGGTGTGGCTGGCCTCGTGGTGGCTGCTGCACTGGCTGCCGCCATGTCATCATTGGATTCCAGCATTAATGCGATCTCTACAGTGGGAATCGTTGATATTTATCGTCGCCATTTTGTCTCAAACAAGACAGATCAGCATTATCTCAGGGTTGCCTGGTTATTAGGGGGATTGGCTTCTGCCTTGATGATTATCGGTGCCATCATGATTTGGCAAGCCGATACGAAAACACTTCAGGATACTGCAACGATTCTGGTGTCGATATTAAGCGGCGGTATGCTGGGATTATATTTAATGGGCTTCTTTACTCGACGGGGTGATGCGCGTGCCGTTTGGGTGGGTATTGTTGCGACGATGTTTTTTACCGTTTGGACTATTCTTGATAAGCGGGATCTATTGCCACCAAGCCTGCACTTGCCCTTTGATAGCTACTACACTGCGATCATTGGCAACCTGATTATGTTTGTAGTGGCTTATTTAGCCGCATCGCTTGTCTACAAATCAGAAAAACGCTTGGTTGGTTTGACTGTGTGGAACTGACACTTAGACATCAGGGCCGTGGAAACAAAACATGGTCCCATCTTGAGGGCCTTTTGGTCCAGCTTCCGCAAGCACGCAATTGGAATAGACAGTAAAATACCAGTATTGGATCGATTAAATAGTCCCATAAATTATTTGAGGCTATTAGTTGACAGTTAAAACACCACAATGCGATTAAAACAATCAACACGAAAAGGTAGTTCTTCAGCCACCAGAGCAAAAGCGTAATCGGTAGCAGCAAAAGCATAAGCGCTTGAGGCTGGTAGCCGTATTGGTACGGATCAAAATAGATTAATCCCAAACTGGCAGGGTAAAAGAAAAGGGCGATGACAGGGATGCTCCACCAGAGCATGGCATAGTCCCTTCGGGTAAAGCTGATATTGGGTCGAAACAAACGGATAAGCGCCAGCGCTGATAGAACAGCCGTTGTGATGCTTAAATCTGATAGTACACCCAGAGGGTAAGCGACAAGTGCTATGTCATTGAGCGGCAGAAATCCAAGACAGAAAAATCCGATAACAAAAAAGCAGCGCCCCATTATTGGAAGTCGTTTTATTTGCAATAGAGAGGCGAAAAGGGCGGTCCAGCAAATTGCGTGGAGAGTTAAAGATGCCGTCATTTTAACAGTTCCTCCAGCCATGCCTGGTTGAATTGTATATGTTTAATATAGGATTTATTCCAGGTATAGATCAGATTAAATGTGCCATCGCTAGTTTGTAGCATATAGGGATAATCAAACTGGAACTTACAGCCTTTATCGGAACAAAGATTGTGCTGTACATGCTGGACAATATCGTTTGAGTCGCTATTGGCAAGATTAACCCGTTCGAGTTGTTGTTCTAACAATTGAGCGTGCAAATTCTGCTCGGGCAAATCATGCTGATAAGCCGTTTGGTCTTCGAACCGATGCAAAACTCGCCAGGACTGTCCACCATCAGAAGAATGCAGCAATGACAAGCGATAACGCAGTTCTTCTGTGTCGTTGGCAATAGCCAGGAAATCACCATTATTCAATACCAGACCGGTGAGTGCTGAGTTAGGATTATCGATGGTGCTCTTGGTTGCCATTGCCCACTGTTCTCCTCCATCAGTTGTGGACGAGAACAGTGCTCGGTAAGGCTTGTCGTCACCGCAATAGCGCATCAACACGGAGGCGCGTTGCTCATCTTGAATAAACAGTACGGGTTGTAAAGACTGTCGGCCAGTCCCTAATCGCGCTTTGTCTATTACACGGCCCTGAGGAGAGAGTCGTAAAATTTCACCGAATTTCCCGGCCATTTCGTGATAGACAGGTAAGGCGATACTACCGTCCTGATAAAACTGCGGAGTGCCTTTTACCAGCGTGCTTAGGTTAAAAAAGGGAGAGGTAATCAAGCGTTTTGGTGAAGACCAACTCAGGCCATCGTCATGGGAGGTCATGGTGTTCAGCGAACTGGTGGCCCATCCTCCCATGGATACGCTCACGTAAAAGATCCAGAGTCTGCCGTCAGGGGCGCGGGTAACAACGGCATTACCCAATTTTCGAACATAGCGCTGAAGCTGCTCCTGCGTATCAGCGGGGGAGGTGAGTATGCCTTGTTGTCCCCACTGCCGTGTTTTCTGGTTGTACACGGCTTGATGCAATTTAACATCTTTAGCGCCTTCGCGAGAACCGGCAAACCAAACGGCGAGCAGGTTGCCATTGCCCAGTTCGGTAAAGGAGGGGGCATGAACCAAAGGCGTATTGCCATCGGAAACCAGAGCGGCCTGATAGGTAGGCTCTGTCAGCATATCAGCTTGATTTTCAGCGTGTGCACGAAAATATCTTGGTTCATTGAACTCATCCAGCTGATACCAACAACTGATAAAAGTAAGTAGTATCGCTATCAGTACAAAGAGAGCGTTTAATCGGGATCTGATGGGCTTGGCCTCAGAGTCCGTTGGATTTTGGCGTGTAAATGAAAATGGCAATGAGGGCATGGAATCTTGTAATTGTTGTTATTTAGACAATCCAGTCAATGGATCAGTTTGTTCGGTAAATAGTCTGTTCTGTGCAGAAAGAAGCGCGCAATGATACCGTAAAATGCCGCTTCTCGCTAATTACTTGCGAGCATTCCGGGCAACTAACTGTGAATGCGGGCATGGGCATTAGTCATCTTGATCCTTGTGTTTGTTCTGCGCGACTAACGGGCAAAGACAAACAGCAGTAAGGAGTTGGTTAGCCTTTTTCGACACCCTCGATAGCAGTTGTTCAGATTACAGAGGGGAAAATATGTGTGGACGAACCAGGCGGACCCTTTTTGATGTGCATCATTGTTGGTGAACAATAACTCCAGGCCCAGGCTTTAGGGTTACACGCAATTATCTTTTTACTATATAGTGCCTGACCGAGAAATGATAACCCCCTGAAATCACTAAAATTAATCGAGATTCCATGGTCGAAGTTTTCCCTATTAATAGTGGATTGACGTAAAATAGTCGATAAATTTCG
>PIVM01000543.1 GCA_003353945.1 Gammaproteobacteria bacterium | reverse complement strand
CTCAGTAAAGGGCATTTCACAACATTTCGGCACTGAGGAAAAACACCCTCATCCTTAACAAGCAAGACCTTCAACTCTGCATCCTCCGCAATTAGCTTAATTCGGGCTTCAGGATAACTTGGATCAAGTGGCACATATGCTCCTCCCGCCATGAGAACACCTGCAAGAGAGTGGGTCATTCTGTCAGTGTCCTGATCCTCCGAGGAACAGGCTAGAAAACAGCATACGAACCATAGATGGAAGCAATCGCCTCAGCCGAGTCATTGGTCATAAGCAGACCAACTGTTGAGTCACCTTCAACCCCCAATAATCGCATTTGCCTAGCAACCTTCTCCGCCATGCTTCGGAGCTCAGAATACGAGATAATCCGCTTCAGCCTTCCGTACTCAACCAGCGCTATTGCATTTGGATTTGCTTCAACTTGATCCAGGAAAAACTCATGTACCAGCCACCCAGGCTTAGGACAAGGAGCAGATATTCTGTTCCACTGGGCTAATTGCCTGTGTTGCTCAGCCTGAGTAAGCATGGGAAGGTCCCACACAACCTTGTGTGGGTTTTCAACTGCCATCTCCAGCAGGTTCTTGAAACAATCAAAGATCATAACTACAGTACCACGATCAAAGAGCTTCGAGTTGTAAACTATCCAGCCATTCATACCATCCTTTTGCAGCAGTTCAGAGTCAATAACACGGAACAGATGCAATACGAGATCCACATTTTCTAACGGCAGCTGGCCTTCCATCACTTTTGCTAATGGGACATTGTCACCATTGTTCAGCTCTTCGGCTTGCCACATAGGCTTAAGCTCCAAACCACTCAAAAACTCAACATCAGAAGAACTCATTTGCTTGGGGCCATCAATGAAAGGGTTGTCAACAAGGTTGAGCATAACCTGTGGGAAGTTGGTGGGATAGTAACTACACGATTAGAGAAGGCATTAACAAAAAATGATGACTAAATGAGCGTACTTGGTAGACAGGATTGCAGTTGGCGATGCGTGGCACTTGCAGGTGTTGTACAATCCGGCTAAAGGGAACGTTAGCATGTTGTAATGCATCAGTCACAACAAGCTGTTGCCGTTTTATCAGAGTGGAGAAACTAGGGTGCCCTTTGAGATCCCCTCGTATCGCAAGTGTTTCAATAATACAGCCAACCATTTCATGCAGCAGGACATTGTCTCGACCAGCATTCGGTATCCCTACCACCAAATCCTCTACATTGGCTGAAAGGCGGCTCAATGTTATCTGGAAAGCTGCCATTAGCCCAACAAACATCGTGCAGCGGTGCTGAGTGCAGAGGTCCGCCAGTGCAGCCACTAGCTTTCCAGGCAGGTAAACAGGCAAACTAGAACCCTCACGGCCACTGGATGTTTCAGAACGTGGTCGGTCAAAGGGGAGATTAAGTGGTATTGGTGTGTTAGCCAGCTGTTTCGTCCAATAATCCAGCTGCTGCTCCAAGTGCCCTCCCATTTCTAGGTGCTGCCACTGCCACACAGCATAGTCTGCATACTC
>PIVM01000542.1 GCA_003353945.1 Gammaproteobacteria bacterium | reverse complement strand
CCTTCGAAATCCGGCATAGGTGCTATTGGTGCGGGAGCCGCACCCTACTTAATAATAGACTTGCATGCTTAACTTAATGACATTGCCTGCGCACCATGCCCCCACTCCATAAATTTGCGCTATAAACCCTGACACAAGCCATACGGGTCGTCCACAATTATCATTACTGCACCGAAAGGCTTGCTCCTCCCAACGTCACTGTTTATGCTAAGCGCCTGAAAAATTTAACGAAGGAATCGGCTATGACGACTCGCGTCACCCCTATTATCTGCGCCCTTATTCTCGCTACGTTACTCGCTGGATTAACAGCCTGCGGAGATCAACAGGAAAACCATGGACAAAAAATCACAGAATTAGTGACTCGATCCCAATCCTATTTGAACCAAAATCAATACCGAGCCGCCAATATTGAGGCTCGCAATATACTGCAACTTGAACCGACCAATCACGCAGCCCGACTCATCCTGGCTGAAATTGGTTTGGCCAGCGGCTCACCACAACAGGCAATTGCAGCGCTTAAACCCATCCAAAATGATGCAGGTACCAAAGCAACTCTTCTTTTGGCCAAAGCCTATACGGAAATCAATAAACTCAATTCAGCACAACAATTGCTGGACGATTTACAAAACACTTCACTCAGCGGCAAACAGCAACAAACCCGCAACTTTTTACAAGCCTGGACACAAACTCGACGGGGTGATTTTGAAAAAGCCCGTACAACGCTGGACAAGACCATCCTCAAAGAGCTGGATAAAACCAATCGTCACAGAGCTGATATGCTCGCCATCACCCTGACCGGCAGAGACAACCCAGAGAAGGCGAAACAACAACTTGATGAACTGCTGTCGCAAAACCCAGACCATATCGAAGCATTACTGTTCAAGGCAAATATTCGATTCAGCGAAAAACAACTTGAAGAAGCTGAAGAATTACTCTCGCTAGCACTGCTTGCCCTGCCAAAATCGGATATCGTCACACCACAAAGGCTTCGCGTACTCAAAGCCCTGGCCAACACACTCACAAAACTGGGTCGCTCCAACGAAGCATTAACCTATACCAAACTGATAGCTGAAGCCCGTCCCGGCGCTCAAGAAGCCGAAAGCAAACTTCAAGATGCCATGGATGCCTACAGCCAAGGCGACAAGGAACAGGCTGAAAGTCTTCTCCTCACCCTGTATAGCGAACATAAAAGTGACTATATCGGTGCCGTGTTGGGCGCCATCAATCTTGAACAAGGTAATCTGGCGCAGGCCGAAACCTATCTGGAAAAGCATGTTGACCCAGAAAGTGCCTCACCCAAAACACTACGATTATTAAGCGAAACCTACCTGAGACTTAATCAAACACAAAATGCCATCGCCACCATCGAAACAAATGTCAAACAAGATCCTGGGAATGCGCAAATTCAAGCCATATACGGCCTTGCCTTACTAAGCGAAGGACAAGAAACCAAAGCTCTGGCAGCCATCAACAAGGCGCTGCAAATTGACCCCAATCGAGCACGATTAAGAG
>PIVM01000196.1 GCA_003353945.1 Gammaproteobacteria bacterium | reverse complement strand
AAATTAGAATCATCGTATAAAAAATGAAAAATTGTAAATAAAGTATCATCATTTTGTTCTTGAATATAATTAATTAAGTTCATAATTTATTTTATTTGAAATAAAGAGTTTTGAAAGTGTTGTTTTAAATGATAAAAAGTTTGGATAAAGTTTAATAGTTTTGATTATGAATATTATAGTAATCAATTTTGATTTGGATTTTTTTTATTCATAAATAATGGATAAAAAATAAGTCCAGTATTAAACTTTGTTTTTAAAAAATTAAATATACTTATTGTAACATTGCAATTAACTCTGCTTTTCTTAATTTTGAATATTTTTTAATTCCTCTTGATTTACATAATGCTTTTAATTCTTTTAATGTTTTTGATTTCTTTTTAATAATTTTCTTTTTAATAATTTTCTTTTTAATAATTTTCTTTTTAATAATTTTCTTTTTTTGCTTAGGAGAAGATTTATTAGGTCTTTGTTCAAACTCAATAGTATTATTTAAATCTTTATTAATTGAATGCATAACATGAAAATCAGCATTTTCACTCCATTCCATTACATCTTTATAAGAAATAGTAGGAGCCATTAATGATAATGATTTAACAACTTTTGTTATTTTTCTACGTTGATATTTATTTAAAAATTCTATTGTATGTTTAATAAATTTATCCATTTTGTGAAGTTCTGGAATTGCCATTGTTTCTCGTTTCTTCCATATTTTACCTTCAATAATATGTAAAATCATATGTCTTGTATCAACCATTACTAAATCTGGATATAAATGGTCACTTTGTTTGATAGTTGGAATACTATGTTCACCATCAATAGTTTTAATATCAGTTTTCTCAGTTCCTGCGTGATTAGAAAAAATAACACGATATCTATTTTTTTCATATTTCTCTCTCAATAAAACATCTAATAAAATTGAGGCAAGTTTTTCTTTTCCGTCAGAACATTTACCAAAATAATATTTATCACTTATTCTTTTATTTTTATCACTTAAAGTCAAACCTTCTAATTCGTAATTTTTAATAATATTCATATTTTGAAACCATTTCCCACCTGAATTATTAATTCCTTGTTGTGGTAATCCATGATTAATAAATCTAATTTTTATATCTTTTTTATCAGAAAAAAATCTAACAAAGAAAGAAATACTTGTAGTAAATCCAATATTCGGATCATTGTCAAGTTTCCATTTTGAAACTTTAATTTTACCGTTTGTTTTAACTTTTTTTCCATTATCATCAATTATTGTCTTGGGGTAAGAATGATTCTGTTTTGCCAACTTTGCTTGTATTTCAAGAACTCCTTCGTTTTCACGAACAAGTAAAAGAACTTTATATGCACCTTTGACATAATATTTCCCTTTATATACTTTTGTTAGGTCTTCAATTGTTTTTAAAGGTTTTATTACATTATAATGTTCAGGCAATTGATTATATTTATTTCTAACTTTAACATTAATACTTTTACATATTTGTACACCCTTTCTAAATGAAGGTGTGTTTTGTGATAAATCATTATCAAAAAATAGTATTTTATTAATATTGTCATATTGCTTTCCATATTTTTTATATAAAGATACAAATTTTCCAATTCTTTGATATGGACCAGAGTTACCAGAATCTCTTGGTCTTGTTTTTGTTGATTCTAATGCGATTAATGGTGGTCGTCCTGAGAATGATTTAATTCTATCACCAAGGTTTCTTAGGTCAGATGTAGCATAAACAAGATAGTCAATTAAACTACCATAACCTTCAATTATATAAATTCTAATATTGTCAATACCTTGGATTATGTATTGATTATAATCTTTAGGGATTGATTTAATTAGAATATCTTTTGGTTTATTTTTAATATTTAATTCAGTTAAAATAGCAGAAACTTCCCAAATAGAAGGTTTCTCTTCTGTTAAAATTACGTATTTATTTAGTCTTGACATATTATATTAATATATATAGTTTATTAATATATATTAAATCAATTTTAAATGGAATATTTTTAATAAAAAAATTATTTTTTATTCATTTGTGAAAATTTAATTTTACAATAGAAATCTAAAATATTCTCATAACTTAAGTTTAATTTTTTTAAATCTTCTTTTATATCTAAATCATTAGGGATTAATACATAATTAAATATATTATGATTATTTTGATCATATAAATTATCCCATTCATAAATTATATATTTCATTGTTTCATTATTGTAATTTATTTTATCTAAAATATTATCCTCACTATTTATATTTTTAATAGTATAATTTTCTTTTATATTTGCAAATACTGACTTAAAAATATCTTCATAATTTGATGATTTATTAACGACCTTCTTAACAATCTTCTTAATAACTTTCTTTTTCTTAATAATCTTTTTTTTGATAACTTTAGTAGTTTTCTTCTTAATAATTTTTTTAATAATTTTCTTTTTATGTCTTTTACAATTCTTTTTATTACACTGATTATCTTTATTTTTACCTTTTTTAAAAATATGATTACATAATATATCATTTGTTATTTCTTCATCAATTTCTAAGATTTCTTCATCAATTGTTTTTTTGTTTAAATCCTTTTTTGCTAAAATTAAATATTCAATAACACCATTATTTTTTGTTTTATTATTTGATACAAACTTTTTATGTTGTATTTCTTCAAATGTAATTAATTCACCATATTTATTAACAATTTCAAGGATTTCTTTCTTTGATAATAAACTATCTGAACTATAACTCCATAATAAATAAGACGATTTACAATATTTAAAATAATTATCCCATTCTTTTTTAACATTACGTTTTTGTGAGAACTTTGATTTTTGAGTTGTTGTATCTCTTTTTCCAGTTTTACCTTTAATCTTAGGATTATCATATTTAGCGATTGTTTCTAAAATGTGATAATTATCACAATATTGTCTTGTATTATATGGCGGATCAAAATAACAAAGATCATGTTTGATGTTTTTAATACATTCTAAAGTATCCATATTATAACATTTATTATTTTCATTACCATTACATTCAAACTTATTAATCAACACCATTCTCTTTAAAGCATTCTTTTGTAATTTTTTTAAATAAGCACCATAAACACCTGCGATATTAGATACTAAAGAGACTGATTCTAATAAGTTTCCTTGTAACCACATATATTCCGTTTCATTTATTTGTTTATTTTGATACCATTCTCCAATTTTTGTTCTAATAGTATCAATGAGTTTTCCATTTAAATCTGAAAAATATAATCTTGGAAAATCTAAATCGTTTGATCCAGTTGGACAATAATTATTGTAAATAAAACCCTCTATTAAATCTTCTTCATTTAGGTTATTAAAATATTCTAATACTTCTTCCTTACTATTATATCCTTCTAAATTTTTAAATGTTAAGTTCTTATTATTTACTTTAACTTTACAATATTGTAAAATATAAGAATAATATTGAATATCACAAGTTGATACTTGATATCCAGTTGTATTTAAGAAATCAGCTACTGTTGCTGTTCCACTAAATCCATCAAGAATTGTTTTTATTTCAATATCTTGAATTGAAGTGATTATTTTAAGTATATGTTCTAATAATTTCTTTTTACTACCAATATATCTCATAATTATATTATCTTATATTAAAATAGTATTTCAATTTTAAATTATTTTAAAATTGATATTATATAGTATATTAATAATGTCTAGTCTTGATAAATATGATAAATACTTTGATGTATTTTTACAGTCTTCATATGATAATAAGAAGTCCTCAAGTGAAGTATTTACACCACCTTCAATAACAAAAACAATGTTTAAATGTATTGATTTAAAATATTTTACAAATCCTAACTTAAAATGGTGTGATAATTCCGCAGGAATGGGTCATTTCATAAAAGAATTAATTGAATTATTAATGAATGGATTAAAAGAATGGGAAAAAAATGAAGAAAAACGATATAAACATATTGTTGAAAATATGATATATTTAAGTGAATTAAGTGAAATTAATTGTTATTTCTTGAAATTATTAATTGGTAAAAATCAATATAAACTAAACTTATATTGTGGAGATAGTTTAGGTGAAGGATTTGTAAATAATATGAAAAATGTATGGGGTATAGATAAATTTGATTTTATTGTTGGTAATCCACCGTATAATTCTCAAATTTATAAGAAGTTTATTAGAAAATGTTTAGAACTAACAGATAGATTATTATATGTAATACCTTCTAATTGGACTGTTGGAACTTCTACTAAAAAGTTTATTCAAGAATTAAAAGATCAAGGGTTAAAAGATATTTATTTTTTACCAAAAGGTTCATTTGAAAATGTTGATATTGAAACTTTATATTTTTATCTTGATAAAAATTATGAAGGAGAAACTATTAATATAAATGGAGTAGAAACTGAAAATAAATATCATTTAACTAATCATTCTAATGAAATTGAATATTCTATATTTAAAAAAATACATATTATGGAAAAATTAAAACATAATAGAGGAAAAAATAAAACATTAAATTATAAAAATCCAAAAGAAACATCAAATGTTAAGTTTAATAAAACTGAAACTCATCCTAATGAATTATTAAGTAGATTAAATGGTGGTAAAGGAGCCGAAACATATTGGATTGAAAATTATGAAACGGATAATAAAAATAAAATAGTATTTCCAAGAGGAACTGGTTCATATTGTTCTTTAAGTAATCTTAAAAATATAAGTAAAAATATTGTATATTGTCAATATGTTGATAAAGAAGTAATTGTATCAAATGGATTAATATATGTAACATTAGAAGATAAAGAAGAATATAATTTTATAGAATTTTATTTAATGAGAAGTAAGTTTATTAGATTTATTTTTATTAAACAAAATAAACTTGGCGAATTAACAAAAGGATTATTTAATTATATTCCATATATAAATTATAAAGATTGTGAATTAACTGATGAATCAATTTATCAATATTTAGAATTAACAAAAGAAGAAATTGAAACAATTGAAAATTATTTTCAATAAATATTAGTAAAAGTATTTTATTAGATAAATATACCTAATAAAATAAAAATATGATAATTAAAATCTTGTAATTTATTCAATTTACTATAATTAGAAAATAAGTCCATTATATAAGATTGTTTTTAAAAAATTAAATTATTCTTTGAGAAATGGTAATTTTTCACATAAATCTTTCCAATAACCACTATGTTCCCAAGAAGCACCATACCAAGTTTGTCCTATCCACACTTGACTTTCGTATTCAATAACTGGTATTTTTAAATCAAAAAATATATCATAATAATTATTATCAATTAAATACCAAATATATACTTCTTGTTGTTCCTCTTCTTCTGTTTCTTCATCATATAAAACAGAGTTTTGAATATCAATATATTCAATTTCTTCTAATTGAATAAGTTTATTTACTAATCTTGTTTGGTCTTTTAATAAAATTTTGTTCATATTTTAGAATAAAGGTTAATAATTTTTTACTTATAAATATAATACAAATCAATTTTAATTCCAAAAAAAATATTTTTTATTCATAAATTATGGATAAAAATAAGTCCATTATTAAACTTTGTTTTTAAAAAATTAAATATAATTATTGTAACATTGTGATCAACTCTGCTTTCTTTAATTTTGAGTATCTTTTAAATCCTCTTGATTTACATAATGCTTTTAATTCTTTTACTTTCATTTTTGAATAATCAACTGTTGGTAATGTTTGTTCATACATAGCACAGATTGCCTCATCTTCTAATCTTGCTCGTTCTGCTCTACTTTCTATTGGTTGTGTTTGTTGAACCATATCACAGATTGCTTCATCTTCTAATCTTTTTCTTTCTACTGATGATATTCTTGGGGTCATTGGAGATGTTGATATATTTGTTGGTAATGGTGGTTCAGTTGTATCAATGACTAATTCTGGTACTGGTGTTTTTGGGATTGAAATATCTTCATCATATTCTTCACTTACATATTCATCTAAATCTTCCATGATATTATCTTCCCATTCAATTTGAACAACATCACCATCTTTTATTTTATTTTGATATTTCGCATCAATTCTTTGTTTTTGTTCCTCTAAGTTGAGTTCATCTACAATAGCCATTCTCATCTCAACTTCTTCTAATTCATT
>PIVM01000195.1 GCA_003353945.1 Gammaproteobacteria bacterium | reverse complement strand
CAAACCAGAGGTGAAAGCTTATTTCCAAAACTTTCTTGCCGACAAATTGTGGCGGTTATGCCATCACAAACACTCAAAACATTCAACTGTTATCTAATTCTAGTCTATAACTCTTTGTTGTACGTTAGGTCCATTCAAACCATACCTTCCAACGGGTATTGTAACTAAGCGTTAATCGTCAAAAAAGGAGATAAAACCCCGAGCCTGGCTCGGGTTTTTTTTTGCGTGAGAATTAAAAAAATCAAGCAATCACATCGTCAGCACGAAGCTGCTCGATTGCCTCAGCGTCGAACTGTAATTCTTTCAGGATCTCTTCACTGTGCTGTCCCAATGTGGCGCTATGAAATCCAACTCCGGCAGGCGTTTTACTGAAATTAGCCGGGTTCTTGGGTTCAACAATATTGCCAGCAACGGGATGATGGCTTTCTACAAAGGTATTATTGGCTTTCATCTGTGGATGTTCGGGCAGTTCATGTAGATGCATTGCTTTGGCGCAGGGAACATCGGCCTCGACCATTTTGTCTATTGTTTCGTCTGCATCGAGTTCCTTTGCGTTTTCAAACACCTGTGCACAGACTTCTTCCAGTTTGTCTTTATTGACCATGCGATCCATCATGGTAGCCAGTTCCGGTGCGCTGGAATCAACGCCGAATGCTGCGCACCATCCATGAAAGTGGGTATCATTAAGCGGTGCTGCCTGACCGTAACCATTTTTAAATTTGATTAATGGAACGCCCCTGGCGATCTCCTGACCGGGGGTGGCGCCTTCGCCTTTAAACATGGCAAGCCCGGCAACATCCGCCCACATAAAACTGGCCAAGGCATCAACCATCGACAGTTTGACTTCCTGACCGCAGCCTTCGCGTTCACGGGCGAGTAGGGCGGAGGTGATTGCTTGGCTGGCATAGATCGCCGTGAGCTTGTCACCAAATATTTGATAATACTGTCTGGGTTCGCCGGTTTCCAGGTCGGCTTGACTGTAGGCTACGCCTGAGAATGCTTGTATCACATTGTCATAGGCCGCGCGATCTGCAAAGGGTCCGGTATCACCAAAACCGGTGACTGACAGGTAGATGATCTTGGGGTTGATCTTTTTCAGTGATTCGTAGTCTACCCCCAGTTTTGGCGGTACGCTGGGGCGAAAGTTGTGGATGATCACATCACTTTTTTCAACCAGTTTGTGGAGGATGTTAATGCCTTCCGGCGTTTTTAGATTTAGCGCTAAAGAGCGTTTCCCCCGGTTGGTAATTTGCCAAAGAGAACTGATGCCGTTGCGGCTTGCGCCGACGTAACGCATGAGATCACCGAGTCCAGGTGTTTCCACTTTAATTACTTCTGCACCCTGGTCCGCCAGAATTCCACCTGCCAGTGGGGCGGCGAGCATTGTGCCAATGTCTAGTATCTTGATGCCTTTTAGTGGACCTTCTTCAGCGTTCATTACCTTCTCCGTTTTATTATTAAGGCTCTTACTTGAATGGCATACTTAAGCCTAAATTACGCAATACCGTCGTTCCTTGCGCACCCAAAACACTCGCTTTGCTCGCGGGGTAGGCTCAGCCTGAGGCGAGACCAGGAATCCAGTTATTTGGATCCCGGATCTCGCCTCAGGCTCGTCCGGGATGACGTTGTACGGTTAAGTACCATTCGGCTTCTTACTCGCTAAATTCTGATTGTGAACGTGCTCGCCCTCCCGGGCCGCTGTAATGCATACCATAGCCTGCTTGTTGTTTCATAGTCATTGCAGGTAGTTTTGCAGTTAGCTGTTTCCAGGCACGAATCATTTCATCTTCTGCGGCATAGTCGAAGGGGTCTTCAAGAACCATCTCTTCCATACCGCCCGGTTGGGGAGGATTAGCAATTAGCCAGTCGACTGTTCGGGCTAACGCTTCCGCAGGTTTCACCTTGTCTGAATACCCCAATTCATGCCGGATTGCACTGGTATCCTGCATGCGATGTGAACTCAGAGGTTGCATCATCAGTGGATTGGCCAGCGTGGTCAGTTCCCAGGGAATATTAATGATTTCCAGTTCGACATTCATATGTTGGGCAATGATGTGTGCGACCTGGCGCAAACTCAGCACTTCATCGTCGGCAACGTTATAGATTTTTCCTTTGCTGATCTTCGGATTATCCACTGCCAACAGAATCGCGTGAGCAATATTTTCAGCATAACCAAAGCTGTGCAAAGTCAGTCCGCCGTCGGGCAGGATGATTTGTCGTCTGCCATCCAGAAACCGTTTTACAAATAACCATTCCCTCGGTACCAATTGGTAGGCACCGTAAATATAGGGGAAACGGAAGTGGCAGGCTTCGGGTTGCAGTTCAAAAACTGCCTTTTCTGTTCGAGCAATGCGATAACCTTTTTCATCCTCCTCTGGAGAGGAAACCAAAGCGGCGTTTTCGTAAATTGGTACGGAAAGCCCGTGATATTCCCCCAGCCCGGGATTCATATAGCCTCGATAAGCGGGGCCGCCGCCAGCAGAGATAAAACGCTGGCATTTGCCCTGCATCACTTTGGCGATGGCGCGCAATCTTCCATAGTTTGCTATGCACAATTCAAATTTTCGATTCGACAGTGCTTCGATAAGACAAGTCTCGTCATAGGGATCCGTATGGATATGTTCAACCCAAGGCGGTATCTCATCTACCTCATGGCCACCTCTGTGTAAAATTGACACCGTATAGCCACGGTGTAGCAGGCCGTTAACAATATGATGTCCAGTCGGTCCGGTGCCGCCGATCAGTAAAGCGTTTTTTGTCAAGGTGAGGTCCGTATAGTCGATGTGAGTTTAGTCGGTGTGGATGCGTTCATTTTTCAAAAGGATTTTATACGTTAGTCTTCATCGCTAAGCAGGTTTTTCAATCGCTGCGCGTTATCGACAAACTGAGGGCCGCGGAAAAATAAATTTTCCGAGGCCCTGAAGTCTTATCGCAGGTTTAAATGAATTTGTAAAGTCAATCGGGAAGATTCTTTAGTCACCAAGCAGCCAGGTTCTTAAGTTCGCCTTTTTGCTCTTAATACCGATTTTTGTCCTTATATTGTGTCGGTGCGTGTCAACTGTTCTGCAGGACATATTGAGTAGTTCGGCAATCTCTTTCGAAGGTTTTCCCTGCTTGATCAGATTAGCAACCTGTATTTCGGTGGGTGTTAGCTTTAAATAGCCGGTGGGCAGATTGTTGATAAATGGTGAAATGATAGAGTTGAGATTATTGCTTATGATTTCGATGTAGGCCTGCTGCTTCTTGTCAATTCGCGATTTTAGCAATTTTCCTATGTAGGGGGAAATCAGTTCTTGCACATTGAACAAAATATTATTTTCCATTTCTTCTTTAATTTCTCCCTCTTTTTTTAACATTACCCTTAGCGCAATGTTTGATTCATCTAAATGATCCGTTCGCTCCTTAACCAGTTTTTCAAGATGATTTCTGTAGTTAAGCAGCTCCTCTTCAACTGCTTTTCGCTCTGTGATATCTCTAATGATTGCAATCATTCCTTCTATCTTATTTTCACTCCAAAGTGTTTTGACGTTAACTTCAGCGTAAAATGAAGCTCCATCTTTGCGATAAGCTTTGAATTCCATTATTTGAGGTTGTTCACCTGAGCTCACCTTTGAAAATTTTTCACCAATGACCTTACTTGTGTCAATAGATGTAATATCGGCAAAGTCTGTAAAATTCTTTCCAATGACTTCTTCTCTTGAATACCCGAAGAGGTCGACGCAATTTTCATTGATTTCGATGATTATGCCATCAGTATCAACAAAAAGAATTTCGTCATTAGCGTTGTCAAAAATAGCGCGAAGTTTTTGATCTTCGCTTTTTGTCTTCTCTAGTTGTTTCTTAAGCTGAGTGTTTTCACGATTGAGACGCTCAATTTCGCTATTATGTTTATGATTAGCTGCGTTTTCATCAGTAGCGTCTGATATAACAATAAGACCACAGGCCTTGGCAATTGAATGGCAGAGAATAACTAATTGATTATGAACTGCAGAGCCTTTATTTACTCGACCGAAATCATGAAGGATTCGTGTAATAATATTGCCTGTCTTTGCGTGTGTTTCGTCGTTAACAAGCTGACAGTATTGTGCTGTTGATCCATCTTTGAGTCTTCTTTTTCTTGTGCGTAGATGCATGCTTGAAGCGTTTTCCTAAGTTATTCATATTCAGGATTGTTCATTAAATAGTAGCATCAGTTCGAATAAACGGCTTCTCTATAGGATGTTTCATACCGATACATGCGACCTTGGCATGTGTGTTTATTAGGTGTCGCCAGTCTCACTCCTTGCATCATCACGGCGTGATCACCCGATAGTTTCTGATCTATACTTCTCTGGGTCAGATGATCACTCTGATCAATGGATGGCTGCTACCAACCTTCCACTTTATGCACCTGTTTCCAGATAGCGCTGGGAAACAGTCGTCGAAAAATAGCACCCCATTTAGACGTGCTATTGGGATAAACAAAAAAGACATTGTTATCCAAAGCCTTTTCAACCGCGTCAAGTACCTCTTTTGGTTCAATCGGATCACCACTGTCGTCCAGCATTTTGGGCCAGGCGTCTTTTCCCTGGTCGAGAAGCGGAGTGGCTACTGCAGGTGGATGCACACTGGCGAAACGCACGCCACTATTGATATTTTCATGGTACAAGGTTTCATTGTAGAAGGTAACGGCTGCTTTAGTAGCAGAGTAGGCGCCCGTGAGCAGTGTCGGTATCAGTCCTGCCATTGAAGCGAAACTTACAAAATCACCGTTTCCTCGCTCGATCATTTTGGGTAATACGGTCGTACTGATATTCACCAAGCCGCCCCAGTTAATTGCCATCATCTTGTGTTGAATCGCAGCAGGCTGTTCGGTTATTTTGCCAAACGGCATAATCGCGGCACAATTGAAAACGCGATCGATTGGGCCGAGCTCTTTTTCGATATCTTCCACCACTCTCTGCACAGCCGCGTGATCGGTAATATCGACGATGTACTTACTGATATTGTCCAGGTGCTCTGCTGTTATATTCAAGCCATTTTCATTTACATCCAGTGCAGCGACTTTCACACCGGCTTGTGCCATATTTCGGCAAGCGAGCTGCCCCATGCCGCTGCCACCGCCAGTCACCATCGCCACTTTGCATTGATATTTCATAGATTACGCACCCTTTATTTACGCCTTAAATTATTACTAAAAACCTCGATGTAGTTGCTTACACCTTTTATCACGTGAGACTCATCTTATGAGTCATCTCCGTGTACTTTATTTTTTTATCATGCCCACCAAGGTTTTTTCGCATCTCTTGCCGTATGGCGGTATCGTGCCACCGAGCTTCATTAGATTGATCTTGCTTTGGGAGTAAATTGAACGAGCGTGACTAAACGTTTTGAATCCATCAAATCCATGGTAGCTACCCATTCCCGATGCACCAACGCCACCGAATGGCAAATCTTCACAACTGACGTGCATCATGACATCATTTATGGTGACACCACCGGATAGGGTTTGGTCGAGCACCCTTTGCCTAGCGCTTTCATCCTTGCCAAATATATACAGTGCCAGCGGTCGTGGATGCGCATTGATGTAGTTGATGCACTCTTGAATATAACTGTACGTCTTGATACAAAGAATCGGGCCAAAGAGCTCTTCTTGCATCACCAGCATGTCATCTGTTGGATCAATTACCAGGGTCAAAGGGACTTTGGTTGTGCCTTGCTGCTGGTTAAAGTCCTCTTTTGCTGGATTCAGATCGAGTACATTGCCGCCCTTGGTTTTGGCATCTTCAATATATTTTTCCAGACGATATTGGTGGTGAGCGTTGACCACCGAAGTAAAGTCAGGGTTATCGCGTAGCCCCTTGGGAAACATCTTTTTTGCAGAGCGGGTAATTTCTGTGATAAACGCTTCTTTTTTCTGCGCAGGAATGAAAGCATAGTCAGGGCTCAAGCATACCTGGCCTGCATTCATAATCTTTCCTGCAATGATGCGTTCAGCTGCGTCTTTGAGATCGGCGCTTTCGTCAATAATCACTGGTGATTTGCCGCCCAGTTCCAGTGTTACTGGGGTTAGATTTTCAGCAGCGGCACGTAGAATGTGTTTGCCAACACTAGTAGCCCCCGTAAAGAGAATATGATCAAGCGGCAGGCTGG
>PIVM01000541.1 GCA_003353945.1 Gammaproteobacteria bacterium | reverse complement strand
CGGCTATTCAGCAAAGCAAGCGTGCGTAGACAAATTCGAAGGTGTCAAACCAGGGTGACCATTTCGCAAAAGCAAGTTTGAGTCGACGTGCGTGTCGCACAAGCCGGGCAGCCAGATAAATCAGGTTCTGGATAACCGTTTTGAGACGACGACGTTGAGCCATTTTACGGCGAGGGAACTGTGTTGACTGGTTAGCGATTTGACCAATCATACGCAGGCAATTATAAGCGAGCAGGGCGCAATGCAAAACCAGTTGATTCGTGGCGAATTTAGCGGAGGGCAAACGCTCCAGGTCCATATCTGTCTTGATTTCAGAATGATATTGCTCAGATGTACCATGCTGATGATACTGTTCAATCACTTCGTCGGCATCGGCATCAGCGATAGATAGAGATGTCCAATAGGCCTCTACCTCGAAGTCGGGAATTAGTAGATGTTGACCATTTGCCATTATCGTTCGTTCAAACACCTGGTAGACACAACGATATTCAGTATGACTGTTTTATCCTCTTGGGTCACACCCTTTGTTAGGATCGTGTTTCCCCGGTACACCTTTTTCCCCGCTCGAGGCTGTTGGATTGCAGCTTCCTTCTTCGCTCGTTCCCACCAGCTTAGCTTGCTCTCTCGACGCAGGTTGCGCTTGACAATGTAGTCCACCCCCTCCGCATAGTGCAATATGACAATGTTATCAAGCGCATCATTCCCCGAATCCATACGCACCAACAACGCTCTATCCGTTATGCGACGGCTCAAGCGTAGGGTCTCTTTCAAAAAGGCTGGCGTTTCCTTTTGGCAATGCTGCTTGCCTGGACGCAGTTCTGTATTAATCTGGTATCCCTCTTGACCCAAATAGGCAAACATCGGCGCATAGCCATCGTACCCTTTATAGGTACGTCCTACTCCCTCTTTGCTGCTCTTTGAATTATCGAATGGCGATACATCCAGATCCACTGCTAACCTCTTCCCTAGCGTTGGCGTCAATTCCACCCTATGATACCTTAGCATCGCCGCACTTTCTTCTTTCAGTACGCTCAACAACTCCGCCGCCTCCTCCATCTCAGCCAATTGGTCCAGACGTTGACGTAGCGTCGCACTTGATGGCGTTCGCTTCACTCTCATGGCCTTGCCAAAAAAGGGCTCCCCTCCCCGAAAGTCCTCTATCCCTTCATATTCACTTTTCCCCTGGCATAGCAAACCAACTTCACTCCGTATCACATCGCTATGACTGATCGATGCTTCGCTTTTGATCCCTGATAATTTATAGTTGTTTACACGCTTGTTCAGGTCCGTCCCCTTCAAACCCAGGCCTATAACGCCAATCCACTATGCGTGGTCAACTCTTCTTGGGACTGGCTCACTTCAAAGCTTATCATTTCTCACCTCGCAGGTGTATTATTCTCTGGCTTTTTCATAGCGCTTGATTCCCTCTATTATACTTCATTTACCCTATTTCAACACCATTTCTTGTGCGAATCAAGCCTTTTCACCCTTGAAACGCATTCTAACTCTTGAGCA
>PIVM01000540.1 GCA_003353945.1 Gammaproteobacteria bacterium | reverse complement strand
ACCTCTGACCCCATGATTTAAACAAGATGTATGACCTCATAATTGGGCCTAGTGTTTACCATAGCACAGGCATAGCACTGTCAACCCTATATTCACAGTCATCTGTAGGCCTGTAGTAGGCCTACCCTATATTCACAGTCATATGTAGGCCTATAGAGGGCCTACCCTATATCCACAGTCATCTGTAGGCCTGTAGAGGGCCTACCCTATCTGTAGGCCTATAGAGGGCCTACCCTATAGTCACGGTCATCTGTTGGCCTACCCTCTATTCACAGTCATCTGTAGGCCTGTAGTAGGCCTACCCTGTATTCATAGTCATATGTAGGCCTATAGAGGGCCTACCATATATCCACAGTCATCTGTAGGCCTGTAGAGGGCATATCCTGTCTGTAGGCCTATAGAGGGCCTACCCTATATTCACGGTCATATGTAGGCCTATAGAGGGCCTACCCTATATTCACAGTCATCTGTAGGCCTGTAGTAGGCCTACCCTACATTTACAGTCATCTGTATGCCTATAGAGGGCCTACCCTATACCCACAGCCATCTGTAGGCCTGTAGAGGACCTACCCTGTCTGTAGGCCTATAGGTTGCACACAACCATTACGTTTCCCATAGGCCTACATTATAGCGTCACCCACAAAATCAAGTATTTACAATATTTCAAAGACCATCATTCATGGTGAATCTGGCAGCCCTGTCCGAGTTTTAAATAATATGTGAAAATTAGGGGTATTTTCCCAGTCAGATCTGCTACTGGCGGCACATGTGTACACCTACCATGTTGTTTTGCTGGGTGTCATCATAGCCCCGCACAGAATGTCTTAATGGGGATGTTGCCTATTAGAATTTACTGCACAAACTAATAAATTGGACCAAAATAAATTTAAAATACATGCTTAAAATTGCCACATCCTTGTTAATTTTTTAAGACTATTTCTTTACTGCTGGCATCAAATCGAAAATGCAGGGGAAAGACCAATGGCTGGGGTCCATTATCTAATATCCTGTATAATCTTGTACCTCACCGAGCCGCCAGCTGGCCGGCCGAGTGCAATGGTTGTGTGCAACCTATATTCATTCCAAAAGCACAGACATAATAATCAAACTATATTAATTTGAACCACTTGGTGCAGTGATAATAACAAACAATTTTTATGAAAATTGTACAACACATTTTTTAGATAGAGACCTGCCAGTTCTGTTACCCTACACAGTAAAACTGCTCCCATTGGCCCCAAAACAAGAGATTGCATTTGCTTATGAATGTAGGGGACATTGACTCATTTTAATCAATAAATAATAGCATTTATTTGCATAATACCACTACTGATCACCAAAACAATGGCCAAAATATGCAAATTATTATTTTTTTCTTGTTGACCCTTGACCTTGAACCCAAAATGACACATCTGTGACCTCTGACCCCATGATTTAAACAAGATGTATGACCTCATAATTGGGCCTAGTGTTTACCATAGCACAGGCATAGCACTGTCAACCCTATATTCACAGT
>PIVM01000539.1 GCA_003353945.1 Gammaproteobacteria bacterium | reverse complement strand
GTCATTTGTCATGTTACAGGGTTACTTCAACCCTTCTTCAGTACTGGAAACACTTGTATGTGCTTATATTGCATTCGTTGTTGGGTTATTTCTGAACACAATCATTTTACTGGTGCTGTGTCGTACCATTTATGCACTTCCAAAGAGGTTCTTACGTGGTGAACCTGCATTTATGAATTCTGACACGTATTGTACTTGGATCCACAATAGTGCAATGGTTGTGGCTCTTCAATTTTCTATCCAACATTACATTGGAAGCTCTCCTCTACAAAGTTTCTTGTTACGTGTGCTGGGAAGTAAGGTTGGGAAAAACTTCATTTCAGATAATACAATGGTAAGTGGAATTGCTCTGCATTTGTTTAGTTTCTCGTCATTTAACTGCGTGCATTCGCTAAATATCTTGGAAGGTTGAACTATTCGAGTACCCAAATCTTGTCATTGGTGACAATGTGTCCGTGAACAATTATGGTTGTCTCTGTCCTCACACCATTCTGATGGACAATTCTGTAGCACTGCTAAGTGTACAGGTGGGAGATAGAGTATCGTTATTGCCACGTTCTGCCGTATACGGAGGCGTACGATTGGCAGAACGTGTTTTGCTGGGCACTCATTGTCGCCCTTTCCGGGGTCAAATGATTGCTGGAGATGCGGAGTATAATGATACACCATGTACTGCTTTTGTCAAGGTGAAAGCAGCACGAGATGGTGGTCTTTTTGGCCAAGAGGATGGGGATGGTGAATTGCTCTTGAAGAGGGAGCCTTTAACCAAGCCGCATGCAATTGAAATTATTAGGGAGATTCTGGCCAGTAATATGGGAGGAAAAAATGAGGGTTATTCTCTTCCTACTCCCATTGATTCCAGTGGAATGGAAGAAATTCAGCTGGATTCGATACAAATGGTGGAATTTGCTGAGCAGCTCAAAAGAAAGGTCCATGTCGATGTTTCCATCGACGCGTTTCTTGATCTTGTAACTGTAAGTGACGTAGCTGATGCTTTGCTGGCCGGGGAACTTGAACTGCGTAATGACGAGGAGCCCACAGAGCATCTTAAGTTTGACCTTGGTGTTGATTTTAAATTCGATAGCCACGAGACCGTTCGTTCAGAGAAATAATTCAAACATTTTATTTTACTAACTGAGAAAGCAAGCAGCCTTCTCACTTCTTCACCAAATCCTGTAGAGTCTAGGCCAGAGTTGAATAACTAAAAAAATTTAAATATATATTGTTGTTTGCAAAGCCCTCTGTGACTCTACCCCGAGCAAGAACGGCACTGCCCGAGAAGTTGCAGGAGATCCCAGTGGATCTATATTACAGGAGGATTCAACGCCGGCTACCAGACCTGGTCGTGTGGCTGCCTTTTCTGAGGATGATCAGTCAAAGAGCAGAAACTTGATTGTGGTTTTCCGGCTTCGCAAGGGAAACAACCCTGGCATAGCCTGTGAAGTAATCCAAAATGCTGTGTGTGCATCTGTTGGAGTAAGACCATCATGCCTAGTAGCCATTCCTGAAGGAGGGAT
>PIVM01000538.1 GCA_003353945.1 Gammaproteobacteria bacterium | reverse complement strand
TTGGCAAAAGCCCCAAAGGACGGGCATTTTGCCAACAGAACGTGACTTAATCATTAAGCCGATCCTTGGAACATTTTACAAACAGAACGTGACCTAATCTTTAAGCCGATCCTTTAATATTCTTTCAGAATCCGACGTGCGACTGAAATCTTATGAACTTCGTCGACTCCATCGATGAAACGGGCATCTCGATTCTGGCGGTAGTAAGCGGCGATCGGTGTGTCGTCTGACATACCCAGTCCACCATGAACCTGCAGCGCTCTGTCTATCACTCGTTGCAAGGCATTTGCCACATAAAACTTGATAATGGAAATATCCTTCATGGCATCCTTAACACCCCTGGTCTGAATAATGTGGGCTGCATTCAGCACCATCAGACGTGAAGAGAGAATATCAGCGGCACTGTCAGCGACATAGGATTTGATGATATCGGAGTCAGCTAATACCTGAGTCGGTGTGCGGCGTCGACTCTTGGCATATGAGCACATCAGGTCAAAACTGTGGTTCATGATACCGATCCAGCGCATGCAGTGGTGAATTCGACCGGGTCCCAGTCTTTCCTGAGCCAGTACAAAACCCATGCCTTCGCCACCGAGGATATTCTTTTTGGGTACGCGGCAGTTCTGATAGCTGATTTCAGCGTGGCTGGGATATCCTTCACCCGAGTGTCCCATGACAGAGATGTTACGAACCAGGTTGAAACCCGGTGTGTCGGTGGGAACAATAATCATGCTGGCACGCTTGTGCCGGGACTCGGCTTCAGGATTGGTTTCAGCCATGACAATAGCGAAATCGGAGCCGTCCGCTGAAGAGGTGAACCATTTGTGGCCGTTGATTACATAGTCATCACCGTCCTTTTCGGCAGTCGTCAGCAACCAGGTGGGGTTAGAGCCGGCCACTTCCACTTCGGTCATGGAGAAACAGGAGCGCATTTTTCCTTCGATCACTGGGCGCAGATATTTTTCTTTCTGTTCCGGGGTTCCAAACTTGTGCAGAATCTCGGCATTACCAGCATCAGGTGCCTGGCAACCGAACACATACAGTCCAAATGGTGTGCGGCCCAGAGCCTCAAAAATCATGGCTGTGTCCATTAGGGGTAATCCCATCCCACCGTACTCTTTTGGATGCAAAGGCGCCCAGAGCTCCATGTCCCTCACCATCTGACGCTTTTTGGCCAGCTCAGGTTCCCAGGCATAGAACTCCTTGCCTTTCATCTCAGCTTCCATGGGGACGAGTTCTTTATCGACAAATTCATTGATCATATCCAGGATCGCCTGGGTTTTTTCTGATGGTTCAAAAGACATAAAATCCTCGTTTTGTTGTGTTTAAAATCGAGTTCATTGAAACCTTTTCCGTACTGACGAGACCGGGTGAGTTCAATACTAACAATATTGGTCGATCCTTGGGGATCCAAGTGTTTCTCATTAGCGTTAAAGAAACACGTTGTCGTTAATAAATAACTTCGCCTTCTGTTCGTTTAGGGATCGTTTATTGATAACGTCACTTAATCTGTTGGCAAA
>PIVM01000537.1 GCA_003353945.1 Gammaproteobacteria bacterium | reverse complement strand
GACGACTTTGATTTTGATGTCGGAGACCGGTTCACCTACCAGTATAACTTCAATGAAAACTGGTTGCACGATATTCGCATTGAGGCCATTGATGAATCCTCTTCAAGGAAAAAGACACCCTTCTGTGTTAGCGGTAAGCGCATGCTTGGCGCCTCTGACTATGAGTACTATGGTAAATTGATAGAAGTTCTCCAGATCATTTTCGACGAGAGTGATACAACAACAACGGTGGGAGAAGTGCGTTGCCGTATCGAAGAATTGGATACGTTGCGTCTTAATCGCAAAAAGGTGAATCATGCACTCGCTCACTTGGATCTTGATGATCCTACCATCGAACAACAATGTATCGTGATTGGCTAATGGGAAAATTGTATGCAGTTCAACATTCAGAGGGTTATTACAGATGAGCACGGCGAAACAAAAACTGAGGATATTATTGTGCTGGATAAACCGGGCGATATGATGAGTGGCGTTGACTTATCGCTACAGGAATCAAAAGCGCTATTAAAGGCACTTCAGCAGTCGATCATTAGCCACCAAGGTGAACACTATACAAAAGCACATACCGCTTGTCCCCACTGCCAGAAAAAACGTCGGTCGAAAGGCCACCACACTATTCAATACAGAACGCTGTTTGGTATCGTATCGATACCCAGCCTACGCGTCTATCGTTGTAATTGTGAAGACGCCACAACAAAGACAGTGAGCCTGCTCACCGACTGGCTGACCGAGCATAATAGCCCAGAATTGCAGTATATTGAGACCAAATGGGCATCGTTAATGTCTTATGGTCTGACAGTGGATTTACTAAAAGACATCCTGCCGGTCAGCGAGTCACTCAACGCGGCAACTGTTCGTAATCACTTACATAGCGTCGCTAAACGCCAAGAAAAAGAACTGGAAAAGGAACCAAGCCACCTATCGGGTGCTCCTCGTGAATGGAGAAAATTGCCAAAACCAGGTAAACCAATGGTCGTCGGTATTGATGGCGGTTACGTTCGCAACTGGCATGAGAAAAACACCAATTTTGAAGTGGTAGCTGGAAAGTCGTTGTCAAAAGTGATCGCTTCAAAGCGCTTTGGTCTTGTTCAAATACACGACGAAAATCCAAGAAGAAGGCTCATGAGCGTATTGTCAGATCAAGGCATGCAGGCCAACCAACAAATTACCTTTTTGTCGGACGGTGCTGACAATGTGAGGAATCTTCAATACAACATGTACCCAGAGTCGGAGCATGTATTGGACTGGTTTCATATCACTATGCGACTCACCGTGTTGAAGCAGTTCGCTAAAGGCTTGAAAATATCTGATCCCGATGTTGGTGTGACAGTGAAGGATGATCTTGAGAGCGCAAAGTGGTATCTTTGGCACGGTAACGTCAAGAAGGCGCTGGACAAAATCGACGACTGTTGTGCTTTCTGCGATGACGAAGAACTAAACTACGAAAAGCGGAAAAAATTCTACAAACACCTGGTGGAGATGTACACCTACATTCAAAATAACCAACAAATGATACCGAACTA
>PIVM01000536.1 GCA_003353945.1 Gammaproteobacteria bacterium | reverse complement strand
ATAAACCAGTCATGTGGTGTATCTTTACAATTATTATCGTAATATTGATCAATAGTATATTCTTCAAGAGTATCATATAACATCATAGGGCATTCTTTAATTCTGTTCATAATAGCTATGTTAATATTTTTAGTAATTAATCCTTGTTCAGTTAATACTTTACATTTATTTGATTGTAAATTATTGTAATTAATGTTTCTATTTTCTTTAGGTTTATAGAATTTGGTAAGACAAAGATTGATTGCTTTTGGAATATTAGGTTGAACATTATTATAAGTATCACCTAACATAAGGGTTTCTAAGTTTTGATATAGAGAAGGGTTCATAATACCTTTAATGTTTTCTTGTCCGATAACATTTATAGTTATATTATTAATAGTTCTATTATCATTAGTTGTATTATTACAGTTATTATTATTGTTAATAGTTTTAGTATTATTCATTTTTATTTTTAAGTTTTGTTTTAAAAGTTTTATTTCATTATTTTTAAGTTTTAATACTTCTTCTTTAAGTTTTAATATTTCTTCTTTTTGTTTTAAGTTTTCTTCTTTTTGTTTTAAGTTTTCTTCTTTAAGTGTTTTAATAATATCATTTTTATTCAATAATACTTCTTTTTTATTTTCATTATCATTAAATTCGTTTAAAAGTCTAAGATGTTTTTTACCTTTTATATGATGAGACCAACCATTTTTTTTAATAGATTTATTACAATAATTACAATGTATTCGTTCCATTTAAATATATGTATTAGTATAATATTTAAATTATTTTATTAAAAATCGTATTTTTCGTATGTTTTCGTATGTTTTTCGTATGTTTTCGTATGTTTTTATACGATTTTCATACGATTTTATACGAATCTCGTATTTCTGTGCAGAGAGAGAGAGACGAGAAATAATTTCCATATGTTTTTGAAAAATAATGCAATAATGGATCGGTTGGATAATAAAGAATAAGTAATCCTTTATTAATGGATATATAAAGTGTTTCGTTTTAAAATCATTATTTTTACTTTTATTTTATTTTATTTTTTAAAAATAACCACTACCTTTACCACCAAGATGTATTGTATGGTAAGTAGTAGGATTTACTGGTATTACACCAGTAGTTGGTTGGAAACATATAATTTTTTTTTTATTTGGTGTAAATAAACCATCTGGAACTTGAAATACATAACTCATATTTGGAACGATACCTCTTATAATATTTGTTTGTGTATCATCAACAATTTCAATGAATAATACACCATAGGTTGTGAAGATTTCATTTAATTTATCAGTTCCGACTTGCCAATTACCTGTTCTTTTATGATCTAATGTATTTTGTAAGTTATCTGCTGAAGTTTTTACTCGTAATGTTGTTGGAACTGCTGTCATTTTGTATATAATATAAAATAATAATCAATTTTAAAACGAAAAAAATATTTTTTACATAATATTATTTTCTCCAAATACTTTTCTTACTGTATTAATAACAAATAATTTTGCTTTATATTCTGTTTTAAACATATTATTATCAAAAGTTTCTG
>PIVM01000535.1 GCA_003353945.1 Gammaproteobacteria bacterium | reverse complement strand
GGTGCTTATCCTGCTGAGGACGGTTACGTCTTAGCGTCAGAGATTGACGGTGAGATGTCTTGGATCAAAGCCTTGACAAACCCGATGACGACCATCGGGGACCTGGTCTACAACAATACATTCAACCAAACCGACCGTCTTCCTATTGGGACGGATGGTCAGGTTCTTACGGTTAGAGCAGACGGGATCCCAGGGTGGTTAGAACCTGAACCTGGATTTGCAGACCCGATGCAATCTCCTGGAGACATGATCTACAGGAACGGATCCAACAATACGGTCCGTTTCCCTATCGGAACTCCCGGTCAAGGTCTGATTGTTGGTGCCAGCGGTGTTCCTATCTGGAATGACATTGAAATCGCAGCAGCAGGAAATACAACCGAGATCCAATGGAACAATGCGGGAATACTTTCCGCTTCCCCTGCCTTCACATTCAATAACTCTGCTTCTGAGGTAACTGCCTGGAACTTTATTGCTAGGGATTCTTTCACTTCAACTGGACCCTCTGAGTTCGACGATGTTGTAGAGATGAATGCCCTGTTGGAGGCAAGATCAAGTGTTTCCATTGGAGCAAACCAATCCAATAGACTGTCGATTCAGGCACTAATTGACACCCATCTACTTCCCGTAAGTGGTCAAAACATCGGTGCGGTGAACAACCGTTGGGGCGATGTTTGGATGGGTAACTCCCTCAACATGACCGATGGATCCTCCAACGGTTTGCTTGAGTATGAATCCGTGGACGGTTTCTCCTTCTACGGTCAAGGAACCGGAGCGGACTCGGCCCGGATCACTTTGTTTAGCGAGGAGAGCACGAGAGGAGTCACTATTAAGTCTCCGCTTGAGTCTGCTTACTCCGCTGGTTCTTACACTCTCACCCTGCCCACCAGTCAATCCCCTGTTGGTATACCGTCCGTTCTGTCCAATGACGGAACCGGTCAATTGAGTTGGGGAGATGCAGATTCTTTAGGTTTTGATCTTCAAGCAGTAACGGACGTCGGTGACGTAACAACGAACTCCATTTCCGTCGGCGGATTGGCGGTTCAAGGCCAGGTGTTCCCTGGTCCAGGTCTTGCCGATCAAATCCTAGTTACGGACGGAGCCGGTTTCCTTACTTGGACTTATGTTGATGCCGACTTCTATTGACCCATCATCTACCAATAAGCTGAAGCAACGGCTTAGAAACACGAAACCCTAAGCACGTTATGTCAAGGAACAAGAAAAATTGGGACAACCTTGTTGATCTCAGGGGACAATATGTCCCGTTAGGGAAAAAGGGAGGCACCGGATCCAAGGGACTCAAAGGTCAAAAAGGTCTTGATGGAAACGGAATTAAAGGGTCCAAGGGTGAAAAGGGTCAGGAAGGACTCGCCGGTGTAAAGGGCGATCAAGGTCCCGCCGGAACTGCGGTTGCAGCAGGTGTGAACACTGATATTCAATTCAATATCGGCGGTCAACTTGCGTCAGGTTCCAATGGGACATTTCAGTACAATGATGGAGTAAGTCGTCTCAGCGTTGAGAACCTTTCTGTCC
>PIVM01000067.1 GCA_003353945.1 Gammaproteobacteria bacterium | reverse complement strand
GCTCCCTCACCTTCGTTGTTCAAATGCTTACATATTCCAATATGCTCCCATTTGAACGCCTCGGTGAGAAAGCATGATTCTGCGCCTAATTGGAAAATTTATTATTTCCGAGGCCCTAAAAACAACAAGCTGGAAGAAAAAAGAGCAATCCAAGCTCGATTTAATGCCATCATTTTCTTTTCTTTGAGCGTTTTGCTATTTGTTCGCTTTTATTTGCCGTATTTTTAGACGACGACTTGTTTGTCGTTCGCTTGCCGACAGCACCCTTTGAAAAGTATTTTTTGCGTTGTTGACGCTCCATTTGTATCTTTTCTTTAGGTCGTAGCGGTCGATTCTTTTGCGGCGTTAAACCGACTGAACGACTTAAATCATCCACTTCTTTTTGCGAAAGCTCGGTCCATTGCCCCTGCTTTACGCTGGAGGGAATAAACACATTGCCGTATCGCACACGTTTGAGCCGACTGACGTTTAAACCTTGTGACTCCCAAAGCCTTCGCACTTCACGATTGCGACCTTCCATAATCACGACGTAGTACCAGTGATTAACACCCTCACCCCCTCCGTCCTGGATATCGGTAAAGCGGGCAACGCCGTCTTCGAGCATCACGCCTTCCAACAAACGCTGTTTCATTTCATTGTCTGCCACACCCAGCACACGCACCAGATATTCGCGCTCAATACTGGTGGAAGGATGCATTAGGGAATTGGCCAGTTCGCCATCGGTGGTAAATAACAGCAATCCGCTGGTGTTGTAATCCAGGCGACCCACGCTGATCCAGCGCTGCCCTTTTAATCGAGGCAAGCGATCATACACAGTCGTTCGACCTTCAGGATCATTTCTTGAAGAAATTTCACCTTCCGGCTTGTTATACAGGAGCACACGACGACGTCGCTGCTGAGAAGACGTCAGGTCTATCGACTTTCCATCAACTAAAATTTGATCTTTTGCCAGCACTCGGTCGCCTAGAGAGGCGACCTGGCCATTCACTATGACTCGACCGCTGCTAATCCAGCGCTCCATTTCACGGCGCGACCCGACTCCGGCTCGTGCTAGTACTTTTTGCAGTTTTTCATCCATCAATTAATATCGCTATTCAAACTCGCGTGACAACATATCGGCAAAGGTAATTTCTGTTTTTTCTTGTGATGCATTTTCAGTCTCGGCATCTACATCCAATGGCTCTTCGACATTTTCGCTGCGTTGATCCTGCATTTCTTCCACATCCGTTTCTTCTATTGCAGGATCACTATCTCCCAAAGGCAAGGAAGCAATACTACCGCCTATCACTTCACTCTCTTCACTATCGTCAATACTATCTGGCAATATTTCCATTTGCGCTGCATCGGTTTCTTCTTCGCCAGAATCATCCGCACTAGCTGCCGCCTCTGCAAAATCCAGCTCTTCATTGATGCTGTCCAAATCTCTGATCTCTGCCAAGGTCGGCAACTGCTCAAGGGACTGAAGATTAAAATAATCAAGAAACTCGCGTGTTGTGGCAAACATCGCGGGCCGACCGGGCACATCACGATGCCCAACCACCCTTACCCAACCGCGCTCCATCAGGGTTTTCATGATATGAGAGCTGACCGCCACGCCTCTGATTTCTTCAATATCACCTCGCGTGATGGGTTGGCGATAGGCAATTAACGACAGTGTTTCCAGCATCGCGCGTGAATACTTTTGTGGTTTTTCCTCCCACAATCGACTCACCCAGGGATTTAGATCCATAGGCACTTGAAACCGCCAGCCACTGGACACTTGCTTAAGCTCAAAACCACGCCCCCTGCAATCGGCCTGGATATCCTCCAACACAGCCTGAAGCACGTCCTTTGCGGGTGGATGCTCCTCGCCAAACAAACTCTGTAACTGCACAATCGACAGCGGCTTACCTGCAGCCAGCAAAGCACCTTCGATTATTTTTTGCAGTGAATCCTCCGGGTAGGACTGATCAGGCATTTCGTTCATGATATTTTTGCTTTCACGTGTATAGGTCCATAAGGTTCTGTTTGTACGATATCCACCAGAGACTCCTTAATCAACTCCATCACTGCCAGAAAAGTGACAACCACGCCCATACGCCCTTCTTCCACCTTAAAAAGCCCAACAAAGGGCACAAAGCGCTCGCCGCCTAGCTGGGATAAGACCTGTGACATTCGCTCTCGAGTCGATAACTTTTCCTTTTGAACATGATGGCTCTCAAACATTTCTGCTCGCCTGAGCACCTCACCTAATGCCAACAGCAGCTCTTTCATATCAACATCAGGCTGAGGGATATCATCGGCAACATCGGGAGGATTGGCACTCGCTTGATAGACATCCCGCCCCATGCGCGGCAACTCATCCATATCTTCCGCCGCTCGCTTGAATCGTTCGTATTCCTGTAGACGACGAATTAATTGAGCACGAGGATCCTCTTCATCTTCATCCTCGTCCTGGCTGCGCGGCAACAACATTCTGGACTTAATCTCAGCCAGCATGGCCGCCATGACCAGATATTCAGCCGCCAGTTCAAACTTCATGCTATCCATCAATTCAACGTACTTCATGTATTGCTCAGTGATGGCGGCAACATTAATATCAAGAATGTCAATATTTTGGCGCTTAATCAAGTAAAGCAATAAATCCAAAGGCCCTTCAAACGCTTCGAGAAAAACCTGCAGTGCAGAAGGCGGAATATAAAGATCTTTGGGTAATTCGGTATAGGGCTTGCCTGAGACTACGGCAAAGGGCATTTCCTCTTGCCGCGCCCCCATGGAGGGGATTTGCGTGCCAAGCAACATCTCGGTCAATTTGCTTGAATCCTCAATTGTCTCTTTTGACTCATCAGGATTGTCTTTTTGCGATGTCATTTCGGCAATATCGGTCGATTCAACGGCTGGATTTCCCTTGTTGTTCGATTCGCTGTCCTGATTGGAGCGTTCCACATCCAACACGGCCTCAGCGTGCATCTCATTATTATCAATCGTATTATTCATGCAGATTCAATCAGTTCCGTGTCAAGATGTGCCATGTAACAAGTCTTTTAATATACTTTTCGACCTCTGTTTCAGCCACTGTACTGCTATACAAGCGTTGGTCATTATAAAGGCATTCTTAGCATAACGTCATCCTCAAAGTCTCCTCCCTTTGGAGATGGCCGCAAAAGGCTAACTAACGCCTCTCCCGCTTGCGGGAGAGGCGTTTCAGCGTCCTGATTGGGGCGGCCGGCGCTCCGGTGAGGGTGAAGTAAGACCACAGGCCTTATGAATCGCTCCCCTCATCCTAGGCTTCCCGGAATGCTGTACCACCCAGAGGGAGAAGGAACTGTTTTGCTTTTGCGGCACCCTCCCTGGGAGAGAGTTGATATGGTGGTTTGCTATACAAACGACTGGATATCACCTTTGCCTTCACGCCTTATGACCGGCACATCTTCCACTAAATCCACTACTGTAGTGGGTTCTAACTCACAATACCCCCCATCAATAACCAAATCCACTTCGTGCTCCAGACGTTCTCGAATGTCATAGGGATCCGTCATCGGGTAGTCCTCACCCGGCATAATCAAGGTCACGCTCATCATCGGTTCACGCAAGGCCTCCAGCAATGCGAGAGTAATAATATTGTCGGGCACACGCAATCCTATCGTCCTTCGTTTTGGGTGCAACAACCGCCTGGGCACTTCACTGGTCGCTTTCAATATAAACGTATAGGGGCCTGGTGTCGCATGTTTCAGCAATCGATAAACCGTATTGTCCACTTTTGCGTAGATAGCCAATTCAGAGAGGTCACGGCACATGACAGTGAAATTGTGTTTGGCATCCAGTTTACGTAGTCGCCTGATGCGCTCAAGTGCTGATTTATCCCCAATCCGGCAACCCAGCGCATAGGCAGAGTCTGTCGGATAGGCTATCACCCCACTTTGGTTAATGATCTCCACAGCCTGTTGGATAAGGCGCCCCTGCGGGTTATCGGGATGAATTTGGAAAAACTGACTCATGAATTCTGTCCAGTGCAGCTACATGCAATCTATTCAATACACAACTTCAATACACTATAGTATCGGTCACATTTAAAAGCGGCTGGATTATAGTGGGTTTATCGACGCTATAACAGTAATTCCCAAACGGGTTGGCATTGGCTTGGCAACGGCGGAATTTCACCGAGCCGACACCAAAACGTAGATTGACTATGAAAATCGCTACCACCAGAAGCAGCCAACTTATTTTCCAGCGTGATTTTTGCCAGTTCTGAAGTAATTTCAGGATTTTGCGCTGCCCCCGTCACCTCCATGGCCTGGCCGCCAGCTGAAGCAAAATCAGCCACTAAACGCCGCAGCTTCGTGCGTGTCATCCGATACTTCGCGGGATGGGCCAACACTGCCACGCCACCACTTGCCACTATTGTGGCCACCACGTCTTCAATGGAAGGCCATGAATGCCTAACATCACAATATTTACCCGCACCCAGCCAGCGATCAAAGGCTTGCTGTCGCTTAGACACTATACGATTATCCAACAGATATTGGGCGAAATGTGGCCGACCAATGCGCCAGGGCTGGTTATCACAATAGGCCAATGCACCCTCATACGTATTGTGGATACCTTTTTTGGCCAGCCTGGCAGCAATTTCAATCCCTCGCTGCTCCCTCACCAAACGCTGATGGGTGACTGCCTGCGTCATCACAGCATGCTTGGCATCAAAGCCAAGCCCGACGACATGAATCCCGATACCATGCCAAACACAGGAGAATTCAATCCCACTTAACAAATTAAGTGGTTCCTGAATCGACTCAGCAAACTCACACAAGCTCAAATATCCATCTACAGTATCATGGTCAGTGATAGCAAAGTACTCGATATCACGATCCGAAGCTTCGCTAAGCAATACTTCAGGCGCTAACTCACCATCAGAGGCTATAGAATGGCAATGGAGATCATACTTCATAAAATACACTACGATCCCGGGGGCTGTGCTATGATTAGCGCCAATTTTGAAAGACTTAGCAGTATCATGGTGACCCTAACAGAAAGACAATATCACAAAGGTCACACCGTCACCCGCTTTACAATGAATGAAATGCTCAGGTATTAGCCCATTATGCAGCAATTGGCCGAATTAATCCCCATCGCCCTGTTCTTTACAGTCTTTTTTATGAAAGGCGAAACGATTGAATTTGCCGGTTTTCACCATGAATTCGATGGCATCTATAGTGCTACTGCGGTGCTGATTGCAGCAACCACCATCCAGGTATTACTGACCTGGATAATCACCAAACGCGTGGAAAAACGCCTCCTGCTGTTATTTGTCGTCGTGCTGGTCACCGGTGGACTGACATTGATACTGCAAAACAAGATTTTTATTCAATGGAAACCCACGATCTTTAACTGGGCTCTGGCCTTGGTGTTTATGGGAGCCAAATTTGTCGGTGACGGTCGCAATATCCTGCAACGAACGCTGGGCGCTCAACTGCAACTACCGCCTGATATCTGGTCAAGACTAAACCTGATATGGGTGGTTTATTTTATTGTGGTAGGTGCTCTCAATCTGGTTGTAGCCTATCAATTCAGCGAAGAAGCCTGGGTAAGTTACAAACTTTACAGCGCCATTGGTTTTACCATTGCCCTTTCAGCAATCACCGCACTGATCGTATCTCCTCATATCCAAGAGGATGACAATCAAACACCTAATGGCATCGACAACACTTCGAGTGACTAGAGTTCAAGGAGAAGCAAATGCTCTACGCCATCATCAGTGAAGATATTGAAAACAGTCTATCCAAACGCTTGCGGGCCCGACCCAACCATCTGGCGCGACTGGAACAACTCAAACAAGACGGACGATTGACACTCGCCGGCCCCCATCCGGCATTGGATACAGAAGCGCCTGGAGAAGCCGGTTTTACTGGCAGTCTGGTCATCGCAGAATTTGATTCCCTTGAGGACGCCCAAATCTGGGCAGACGCAGATCCCTACGTTGCAGCCGGCGTATATCAACAAGTGAAGGTCAAACCATTTAAGAAAGTACTACCTTAGACTAGGGCTTTTGTAAAGTTGCCAAGACTGTCACGAAAGCATACTTGACAGAAATTTCGTCACAGATACATTAATAAGCTGTTAACTACCACCAAAATTGACCGAGACAATCCGTGAAAAAACTTGCGATATTATTTTCTTTTATGTTGGTCTGCACAAACCTCTATGCTGAAGAAATCCGCTATATTCACGATATTTTACTCGTGCCCGTGCGTAGCGGCCAATCGATAGCCCACCGCATTGTGCATAAAGGCCTAAGGAGCGGCACTAAATTGGTTTTGCTGGAAGAAAACAAAGAAACCGGTTATAGCAAAGTACGCACATCAGGCGGAACTGAGGGTTGGTTACAATCACAATATATAGTCAGTGAACCGACCGCCAAACTCAAGCTAAAGGAAAGCCAGCAGAAAGCACAGCAACTCAGTAAAGAGCTGGCACCACTCAAGAAAAACATCACACAAATTAAAAAGGATCATCAGTTGGCTCAACAAAAGATTAGCCAACTACAGAAGGACAACAGTCGATTGTCCGATGAATTGAGCAAAATAAAAAGCATAGCCGCAAATGCCATTGATCTCGACCGCAATAACAAATCACTGCTGAAAAAAAATGAATTGCTGGAAAATAAGGTTGATGTATTAGCTGCAGACAATGAGCGCCTGAAAGAAAACACTGAGCAAGATGCCTTTTTAAACGGCGTTATAGCAGTAGGCTTTGGTGTATTGCTTACACTATTGATACCAAGACTGGTACCGCGCAAACGCAAATTTTCTGAATGGGGTTAAATGCCCTTCTTGTGCGGCTGTACTGCCCCTTCATAAACCATTTTTTTGCTCACTCTATTTAGATAGGTATTTACATGATGAAAAAATTAATTGCTATTCCTTTGTTCTTGTTGGCAACTTTCTCTTTGCAAGCTACCGCAAACCCCCTGGTAGCTGTTGAAACAACTCTGGGTAACATGGAGATAGAACTGTACGAAGAAAAAGCACCCATTACTGTAAAAAATTTTCTAGCCTATGTTGATGACGGTTTTTTTAACGGAACCATCTTTCATCGCGTTATTCCGAACTTTGTGATACAGGGCGGCGGCTTCGAAACAAAAATGGTCAAAAAAACCACTAAACCCCCGATTAAAAATGAGTCGGATAATAAGTTAAAAAACCTTCGCTATACGCTCTCCATGGCACGCACGAATGCACCCGACAGCGCAAGCTCGCAATTTTTTATCAACCTGAAAGATAATGGCAATCTTGATCAGAAAGCGGGCAAACCGGGTTATGCGGTTTTTGCTAAAGTCGTCAAAGGAATGGATGTAGTAGACGCTATCGCCAAGGTTAAAACCGGACGTGTCAGCCGCTATAGCGATGTACCGATGACGCCCGTGATCATGACCAAGGCATATCGTTTGGAAAAGCAGGCAAAACCTGAAAACAATGCTAAATGATTAAACTGAGCGTCAACCTCAACAAGATTGCCCTCATTCGCAATTCCCGAGAGGGCAATTACCCCGACTTATTGACTCATTCCCAAACCTGCATTGATGCCGGTGCCGATGGTATTACTGTGCACCCTCGTCCAGACCAACGGCATATTCGCTCTGAAGATGCCTTTGCATTGGCTGAAGCAGTGTCTGTCGAATTAAATATTGAAGGCAATCCCTTTGCCGGCCCGATGAAGAGTGACAGAAACGATGTGAATGACTACCCCGGCTTTATGGAAATCGTGCGCAAAATAAAACCGGATCAGTGTACTTTAGTACCTGACAATAACGCTCAATTGACCTCTGATCATGGGTTTGATTTACACGAACAGGGCGAGGCGTTGGCGCCAATCATCCAGGAAATTAAACAACTGGGCTGTCGCGTCAGTCTGTTTATGGACCCTGTACCCGAACAAATACAACTGGCGAAACAAGTGGGTGCCGACCGTATTGAGCTATATACTGGCCCCTACGCCGAAGCAGTAAAAAAAAATCAGAATATTGAAGAGGTACTCCAGCAATTTTTTCACGCTGCCGAATACGCTCAAGACCTTGGAATTGGCCTAAACGCGGGTCATGACCTCAATCTGCTCAACCTGCCACGTTTTTCACAAGCTCCGGGCCTACTAGAAGTATCAATCGGTCACGCCCTGATCGTCGACGCCTTGCACTACGGAATGACTGTTGCCATCAAACGCTACAAAAACTGCCTGAACTGAACTGTCTAAACTGGATAAACGAACAAAACAAAGCCCGCAATTTCAACACGAACTTCCTGTGTGAAATGCGGGCATCGTTACTTCACTTACTAGGAGCCTATCCGACAATAGACTCCTAACCGTTTTCTACTAACCCCTTTCCGACATCGGCGTATACTGAACCAGTTGCGAACCTGTGTATATTTGCCGTGGTCGTGCAATTCTGTTCTGAGGATCCTCCATCATCTCTTTCCACTGAGCGATCCAACCCGGTAAACGTCCCAGAGAAAACATGACGGTGAACATATTGGTTGGAATACCGATCGCCCGATAAATAATACCACTGTAAAAATCAACGTTCGGGTACAGCTTTCGCTTCACAAAGTATTCGTCCTCTAATGCCCTTGCTTCCAATTTTTTGGCGATATCCAATAGGGGATCGTCCACGCCCATCTTCTCCAGCACTCTGTCACAGGCCTTCTTAATAATGGTTGCACGCGGATCAAAATTCTTATACACACGATGACCAAAACCCATCAGACGAAACTCTGAATCTTTGTCCTTCGCCATAGCAACAAATTTATCGACATCACCTCCCGCCTCATGGATTTGTTGCAGCATTAGCAACACTTGCTGATTAGCCCCGCCGTGCAGTGGTCCCCAAAGTGCGAGGATACCGGACGCAACAGACGCATAAACATTCGCTTGACTGCTTCCGACCACCCTAACCGTGGAAGTACTGCAATTTTGCTCATGATCAGCATGAAGGATCAGCAGCAGGTTAAGGGCATCGACCACCACCGGGTCAGCTTCGTATTCTGTGGTAGGTACCGCAAACATCATATTCAAAAAGTTCTCACAATATGAGAGCTTATCCTGTGGATATACAAAGGGTTGGCCAATAGACTTTTTATAGGAAAACGATGCGATCGTACTTACTTTTGCCATCAGCCGAGCAGCGTTCAGCTGTAAGTCATCAATGTTAGCTCCACCGGTAGCTTCCGTGTAATATGCTGAGAGAGAAGATACCATGGCTGAAAGAATTGCCATTGGATGAGCACGAGAAGAAAAATTCTCGTAAAAACGCTTCATATCCTCATTAATCAGCGCATGCGTGCTAATTGAATCAGAAAATCCGTTCATTTCTGTTTGATTAGGCAGATTGCCATTGATCAACAAATAGGCAACCTCCAGGAAGCTGGATTTTTCGGCCAATTCTTCAATTGAAATTCCACGATACCTCAAAATACCTTTCTCGCCATCCAGAAACGTAATGGCGCTTTGACATGATCCAGTATTAACAAACCCTGGATCGAGCGTAACGTAACCTGTCTGTGCTCGCAGCTTTGAAATATCCAGCGCTTTTTCTTTTTCGCTACCTTCGATAATTGGCAGCTCTGCAGTTTGACCGTCAGGAAGGACTAATTTCGCGACATCGTTCATAGTGACTCCTCAAGTAATATGATGCTATCAGGATATTTAAATGCGATCAGGGGTTGTACAAATCCGTCGTTTATCAACAAGTTAAAAACCCTGCACTTTTACATATTGGATTGACGAACACAGTCTCCTCAAGGGAGAGGAAATACCAATTGACTGTTAACAGTCCACTGCACAAGAAATAATATTGCCTCTTTCCGCATGCCGTTTTGCAGCACACAGCCGTCAGTCCGTTTTCAATTGCGCTTTTTACCAACCACGGCAAACTTTGTCTACAGCAGAAATCAATCTTTCATAAATCTAGTGAATATTCCGCATTTCAATAGCATAAGCTCAAACTAGACGTAGATACAGCCGTTCGAAAATTCCGCTAAACGAGCATATATCAACCATCTGTTAAAGCAATTATATGCCACCTGCCTTTAAGGCTTTCTTTCTCGGAGTTTTAAGACTCGTTCATCCTGATCTATTTGAAAATGAAAGTATCGCAAAACATTCATGCCAAGCAAACCCAACACTCCATGGGAGGTTTGGTAATCCAATACAGCTATATCAATATGCTGGAGATGATTCTCTCCCAGGCTGAGCTCGTCAACCCGATAAACAGTACCTTTAGTCACTCCACCGGCAGTATTGAAAAGTCGTACAGCCACCTTTTGAAAATCCACTTTCCCAGCTAACGATTGAAAAGCGCTCTTGGATAACGTTGTGATTGAGGCACCGGTATCGATCATCAATCCCACATTGACACGGCGATCCAGCAGCACATCAATAACATAGTGGTTTCCCTTTCGTACAATCGAAATATTTTCAGTCGCAGGCTCCTCGCCCTCTGGCTCATCAACTAACTGAAACGTTGCCAGAACTTCCTGTGCTCTTTGACCAAGCAATGCATGACTTACAAGATCTTCCAATATCACTCTCGCATCATCCACACCTCCCACACGAACATACAATTCGGCCTGCCGTAAGCTATCTTCAGACCTTCTCAGCGATAAACTGTCAAGCAATTCGTAAAAACTCAGTAATTCGATCAGATCACCACTTTGGCTCAAGCGCTCATCGGTTCGCTGAATCATTTTCTTCAGATGACCCTCTATATTGGCCTGCTCCAAGGGCGAAAAAACATATGTCAAAGCCATCTGATAAGTACGCGCGGCCTCATCAGGATACCCTTGTAACCAATGGTATTCCGCCAAAACCAGCAACAGATCAACGTCATCATAATAGAGCGCCAAATAATGATCCATGAGATCGATAAAATCAGTAAAGCGCTGCTGCTGTAATGCCAATTTCAAATAATCAACAATAACTAACTTAAACTCTACAGACTTGGCTTTATCCGCCGCCTCCGCTTCAGTATAAAATGTTACTGCTTCTTCAAAACCCTTTGATTCAAGCAAATAACGGAGGTACTTTTTGCTGAACCCATCTTTTTTTACACCTTCTTGCTGGATTTTATCAGACACCACCTGATGCGTGATGTTTGCCTTCTTATCCCGATTGCCCTCTACTACATTTTTATTCAAATGAATGCCGCCGGTATGAGCTAAGTCAGCGCTGTCAACAAACCGCTCTCTGTGTGACATCCGATCGTTTGCCCACCACCCCAATACAGCGCCGATCATCAACAACAGAACACTTTGCCAATAGAGCTTCATTTCTTCACATTATGTACTTATGAAATCGACGAACATGCCACATAAAGGAGTATGCACCCAATGGATTCGCACTCGATACACTTTGTCACCAGCGCTTTAGCGACATATTACAACTGCAGGCAAAATGCTTCATGATCTTTCTTTATCAACACGTTCGTGCGAGATAACAAACGAAATTAATACGCAAAACATGGAAACCGAACACTATCCAAAAAGTCACCGCCTCGATTTATACAAGCTGCTCCCTGCACTGCATTAAAAAAGCAGCATATAACTGAAACACAACTTCATTGTTCTGGTTAAGCATTTCACAATGTGATCGTACCACACCTCGGCGCGGCTGGCTGCGCGACAAACGCGCGACCTCAACCGTTGAGCGTGATACCAAGGTGTCACCCGCATACACCGGTCTTAACATCCGCAACTCATCAAAACCCAGCGAGGCCAAAACCTGCTGTACAACACCGCTTTTCCATTTTTGGCTGATTGCACAAAATATAGCGAAAGTATGCGCAGAACAGGCAGTCAAGCCGCCAAAGTGTGAGGCATTTGCCAGCTCCTCATCAATATGAAAGGGTTGTGGATCCCATTTTTTTGCATACTCGATAATCTCTTCCTTTGTGACATCATAGGAAATTGAATCCGTTACCATGCCTTCATAATAGTCTTCAAAATAAAATGCTTTGCCTGCCTGTCCTTCAGCCATTATAGGGTGTCGCCTTTAAGAAAGGGTCTTCAGTAGTATCTGCATGTAGATGTTATCAGTTTTTTAAGAAAGGATCTGAGCACTCGGACACTAGCAATACCAAAGATGAATTGATCACCAAACCATACCAATATCTAAGCGTGCAATTAGTCAAATCGCAACTTTGATACTGAAGGGAATTATGGCGAATTTTTTATAGCCCGCGATTTTCAGATAATTCTTCAGCCATTAGAGGCACGTAATGGAGAGGGTAGTCATATGGAGTCTAATGAGCAAAACGCTGGACACAAGGTATCTCTATTCTGTTGAACTAGAACAAACTAGCACCGAAAGCCTACTATTTTTATGGACGTATCAGCATAATTTCATATACTTACAAAGTTGCCATCCAATAGGTGCGTTAAAATCCAGTGAAATCCAAAACATTACAATTTTTCTTTCTACTGACATGTGTCTTCGCTTGCAGTTCATGCAGTTTTTTAAACACCGAATCTGAAACATCGGTAGTTCCCAACCCTGTCTGGCCTGAACCTCCCGAAACACCTCGCTATCAATTTGAAGCCTCAATTTACAGCAATGATGATATTGAGGAAACGAGCAGAGCGCAATCGCTGGAATTTGTATTGACTGGCGCAAAAAACACACGTTATCCAATGAGCGCACCTGTAGACGTTGCAGCCAGAGGAGGGCTAATCTACATCACCGATTGGCGACTAAAGGTAGTGCATGTCTTCAACATTAGGCTCCGCAAATACTACACATTTGGACAAAGACAAAAAGGAAAACTAGCGCGCCCTCAGGCCATTTGCATGGACGGAAGAGGTTTGATTTATGTTACGGACGTTAAATCAAAAGTAGTCCATGTATATGACGGACTAGGAATGTACAGAGGAGAGATGGGCAAAGGCTTGCTTGAAAGGCCAGTTGGTATCACCGCCAACGCGGATGGATCAAGAATATTCGTTGTTGATAATGGCGGTGTTGAATCAACAAAACATGAGATTCTAGTATTTGATGAGAACTTTGAGCTTTTGCATAAGATTGGTTCTCGCGGCACTGAAGAAGGAAAATTTAATCTACCTATCGACGCTGTCTGGACACCGGATAAAAAACTCTATGTACTGGATGCAGGCAATTTCCGCGTTCAGGTTTTTAATGAAGAAGGCAAATTTTTAAGCAAATGGGGCAGCGTGGGTGATCAATTCGGTAATTTTGGTAAGCCACGAAGCATTGCAGCCGATACCGACGGCAATATTTATGTGAGTGACTCCAAGCTTGGAAACGTTCAAATCTTCGACCCACTCGGTACTTTACTGCTAAATATCGGCAAATTTGACCTGAAAGATGGAAAAGGCGCCTATGCCCTACTTTCTGGCATAGCGATTGACGAAACCAACCGCCTTTATCTAACTGATCAGTTTTTTAAAAAACTGGAAGTTATTCGCCGCTTACCCATACCTATTCCCTCTACTGACGATCTCAATTAGTTCATTTACGCAATGCTTGTTTGCTTCTCTATTTTAGGAAGTCGAAATTCTCAAAGCCTGGAAAACAGGCTCAATGAATTTTCAAACTTGGTGGTTCTGGAGGTTAAAATCGATTCCTTATATGATGCTCGGCCAGCCACAAAACATATAAGCCACTGTTTTAATTATTATTATCAACGGATATATTACATGCGCCATTCTCCACACTTTTTCTGTACTGATGGCATAATTTCTGCATATTACCAATTAATTAACTATATGCGTAACGGAGTGCGTTGTCTCGGTACGTCAATCCCCCGACCATCATTTTGGGAGCAATGGCGGTCAGGAGCTACGCCAAGCAAGGTGTCGTCATTATGAATTTTTTATATTTGTTAATACTGCTGGCAATATCCGCTCTAATCGTGCGCCATCTGCACCGTTTCAGCCGATCTTGTAGCTCACTAGATCAATCTATGTCGCTCACACCCATAATGAACCATGCACTAATTCGGCTAAATTCAGCACCATCAGCACTACTTCTATTATTTTGCTGCAACACGCTCTGGGCTGGCGATTGGTCTCCAGAGGGGGAACCTGGGACAACAAACAACTACACCCGAGCAAGCAATCAGGGCGGCATAATCAACACGCGACACAATTTGACGTATTCCTATATTACGGGTTACGCCAACGCCATGACCCCCTATCAAAACAAATACGGTGAAGTCTGCGTTTATTGTCATACGCCTCACGGCGCTGCCAATAATATCAAGGCACCACTTTGGAACAGAACGGTTAACCCCACATCCGCTTATAACACTTATGAAGGGTATAGATTGAACGGACCCGTTGATGTTCCAGGTCCAGCCTCGTTAGCCTGCCTGTCCTGCCACGATGGCACCTTACCTGTTGACTCTGTTATGAACATGCCAGGTTCCAACGGCTATAGTAGAGCACAGCAGGGTAGCGTCAACACCTCGTTTCTTGACACCTGGAACAATCCCGATTCCACTACAAATATGGGTTTTGGCACCCCGTGCGGGGACAGCCCATGCTTTCATGCTTCGATGGGAGCGGAAGGGAATGGCTCAGTACAAAGTGGAAAATGTATGCGATGCCACCAAGACGGTAACAATTATGGTATTCCAGCATTCAGTGGTTATATTATAGGGACCGATTTGCGGAATGACCATCCGGTCGGCGTTGCATATCCTGACCCACCCGAAACCTTTGATTTCCGACCAGGAATGGCAGCACTTTCAAACGGCAGCACCTATTTTGATGATGACAACGACGGCCATATGGATAGCAACGAAGTCAGATTGTACGATGTCGGTGGCGGACCGATGGTCGAATGTGCGTCTTGCCATGATCCTCATGGTGTACCCTCCGCCGGCGCCGGTAGTGAAATGGCACCTTCTTTCTTGCGGTTTACCAATGAAGAATCAGCAATGTGCTACGCTTGCCACGTAAAATAGCCACAGAAACAGGAGTAAAACTCCTGTGTATTCAGATTGAAAACCGGCCCCAAGTGGGGCCTGTTTTGCTTTACTCGCTAATACGAAATCTTGCTGCCATTAAAGGAAGCCTTCAGGATTCCCGATAGTTAACTTCATTGTTCGTATAAAACTTCTCAATCACCAGATCTCATTTGACATAAACTTGAAATCAGCGGTTTTTGCTTGTTGCTACCGACAGCATTCACCTATGATAAAGAATCCAGCAAATCAACCACTTTCACACTAGCCTCTTCCATCCGAGCAAGGCTACTCATGGCTTTTGAAGTATCATTATCTTTCACAGCAGTTAATGCTTCTATGCCATGTTTATGAACAGCAACATGGGGACCCTCCAGTGCTTTGAATGAGGATAAACTGCCATATTTTTTTGCTCCGTCACCTTCGTAATACCACTTACCCAGACGACAATCCGTATGATTTACAAACTCACCAACACTTTTTTCAGACTGCTCAAAAACGACCTTGTAAACTTCTAATTTCCATACAATGTGATCCATTTTGACTGTTTGCATTACCTCATTTTCTGCCGCTTTTTCAATAACTGAACACATCTGTTTTGAGGTCTGTACGATCTGCTCAGAAGTTGTTTGTATAGTTTGGGTATTTTCATTTACATCCTGACTTTTTTCACCAACATGACTCACACCAGCAACAACACTATCCATTTCCTGGTTGATCTTATCGATCAATGCGGCAATTTCATTGGTAGCTTCTGCAGATCGCTGAGCCAATGAACGAACTTCATCAGCAACCACTGCAAATCCACGACCTTGTTCCCCCGCCCTGGCAGCTTCAATAGCAGCATTCAAAGCCAACAGATTTGTTTGCTCGGAAATACCCTGTATAAGAGCAACAAAACCATTGATACCTTCAGCAACAGTTTTCAAATTATTGACAGACTCTGCGACACTCGCCGTTTTATCACTAATCTGTGACATCGACTGTGCCGTCGTTTCCAGAAGAGTTAAAATTTGATCAAACAAGGGTTTAGACGCAGCAAAAGATTCATTGTCATTCATCAGCTGATTGCCCGTCTCTGCAAGATGTTCGCGTACAGAAGAGATACTATCAACCGATTTCAGCCAATTTTCACCAAGTGCTGACTGCTCCTGCTGCAACACACCGACTGCATCAATCTCTCCAGTAAGTCGCCGGTTTTCCTTATCCAGTGCCTGAAGCTGCTCTCTCAGTCGTTCAATTTCCTTATTTTTTTCCTCATTCTCGCGTTCAGCCTGCTCTAGTTTCTTTGTATTTGAAAATAGCATTGATTTAATACCCTTTTTCCAGGTGGACTGATAAAAGCATAGTTCAACAGATCGACATATGAGACCGCCTTATAGAACGACTGCCTATATACATCTCTTTTTTAAGTGCATTTATTAATACATATAGTATTAGGAGAACCTTTATCTATAAACTTAAATGTAGCCAAATCACTCCTCAAACTACACCCACAATCTTTTTATTCCTCACCCTGACGTATCTATCAGCAGTTTGACTATCAGCACTAATTTTTTCAACCACAAAACCTTCCTCCTTATTTCAAGCAGGCTAGCAGCAATCCTTGTTAATCGATTATCAGCCACAGATTACCCTCTAAGTGCGTGCAAATATTCCAGCTATTCATCATAATGTGCAGCCTTATATTGTCTAACAAATGGATTAAATAATGACTCAAGACACCATTAATCACCCCCCCCTGCTTCCTCACTTGATGATCGACGGTTTAAACCGCTATAACGAAGAACCTTGCCTCCATCTTGGCGATACGATTGCGACTTATGCCGATGTCAGGAAGAGTACCAGTCAGTTTGTGCAGGCCTTACAATCCACTGGCTTGGGCAAAGGCGCACGAATTGCCGTCATTTCCGGCAATCGACCCGAAGTACTCTATAATATCGCCGCCATGCAGATTGCTGGCTGCTGTGGTACAGCCCTGCATCCGCTGGGTTCTGTAGAAGATCATGCCTACGTTCTTAACGATGCGGGAATAGACGCTCTGGTATATGATGCAAGCCTGTTTGAGGAGCGGGCAAAAGAACTGAAGGCAGCCTGTCCCGGTTTAAAACACTTGCTGGGACTTGGCGCAACAGAAGTAGGCGTAGACTATACCGCACTGGCCGCAACCTTCGAACCACAAGCCCTCGTTGCACCTGACATCTCTCCTGAAGATATCGGCGCCATTGTTTACACCGGCGGCACCACAGGCAAACCCAAAGGCGTGCTGCAAACCTATCGTGCTGCCGCGTATATGACCATGGTGCAAATGGCCGAGTGGGAGTGGCCAGAAGAATTGCGCATGCTAATCGCCACACCGCTATCACATGCAGGCGGCGCATTTTTTGTACCCACCTTGCAGCGCGGTGGTTGTATTTATGTTACTCAGGGATTTAGCCCAGACATCATTTTCGACATGATTGAAGAGCATAAAATCACCGCCACCATGTTGGTGCCCATCATGATTTACATATTACTTGACTCGCCCAGGGCAGCAAGCGTTGATATGTCCAGCATGGAAACCATCTTCTACGGCGCCTCTCCCATGAGTCCTGCTCGACTCCAGGAAGGCATCGAAAAGTGGGGGCATATTTTCTATCAATTCTTTGGCCAGTCAGAAGCGCCCATGGTATTGGTCAACATGCGCAAATCCGAACACGATTTATCCAAACCGGAACGCTTAAGTGCTTGTGGCCGTCCCTCGCCCTGGGTGCATCTGGCTTTACTTGATGACAATAATCAAGTCGCTGGCAAGGGCAAAGCCGGTGAAATCTGTGTGCGTGGACCGTTGGTGATGAAGGGCTACCACAAGCTACCAGAACAGACAGAAGAAACCATGGCAGGCGGTTGGCTGCATACGGGTGATGTAGGTCGTTTTGATGACGAAGGATTTCTCTATATCGTCGACCGCACCAAAGACATGGTTGTAACCGGAGGGTTTAATGTTTTCCCGCGCGAGGTTGAAGACGTAATATCCGCTCATCCTGCTGTTGCACAGGTAGCAGTGATTGGCGTTCCCAGTGAGCAGTGGGGTGAAGCCGTCAAAGCTGTCGTCGTACTGCGAGCTGATAGCTCAGCCAGCGATGAACTTGCAGAGGAGATCACCCTGGCAGTCAAGGATGCAAAAGGCTCTGTACAAGCACCTAAGTCCGTTGACTTTGTAGACGGTCTACCGCTCACTGCTGTAGGCAAACCGGACAAAAAGGTATTACGTGCCCAGTATTGGGAAGGCAGGGATAGATCGGTGTAGTTACAGATTTAAACTCCACCAAAGACGAAAAAGCCCTGCGAATTACAGGGCTTTTTTTGTCTGGCTAATTTAACAAAGGCTAAATTACCAACCGGTTACTTCCTTCAAGGCGTCACCAATTTGAGCCAAGCTGCGCACGGTTTTTACGCCTGCATCTTCAAGAGCAGCGAATTTTTCGTCCGCTGTACCTTTACCACCGGCGATAATCGCGCCGGCGTGCCCCATACGCTTGCCCTTTGGTGCAGTCACACCGGCAATGTAGGATACCACTGGCTTGGTGACGTTCTCTTTGATATAGGCTGCCGCCTCTTCTTCAGCAGTACCACCAATTTCACCGATCATCACAATCGCTTCAGTGGCAGGATCTGCCTGGAACAACTCAAGAATATCAATGAAGTTGGAACCCGGGATAGGGTCACCACCAATACCTACGCAGGTGGATTGACCAAAACCAGGATCAGTGGTTTGCTTAACCGCTTCGTAGGTTAGTGTGCCTGAACGCGACACAATACCCACTTTTCCAGGCAAATGGATATGGCCAGGCATAATACCAATCTTGCACTCTCCTGGAGTAATGACGCCAGGGCAGTTTGGACCAATCAATCTAATGCCCAGCTCATCACACTTGGCTTTACATTCCAGCATATCCAGCGTTGGAATACCCTCGGTGATACAAACAATCAATTGGATGCCATTGTTTGCAGCCTCCAGAATGGAGTCTTTACAAAACGGTGCTGGAACATAGATGACTGACGCATCAGCACCTGTTTGAGCGACAGCTTCTCGCACCGTGTTAAAAACAGGCAAACCCAAATGTGTTTGACCGCCCTTGCCGGGTGTCACACCACCGACCATTTGCGTGCCGTATTCGATCGCCTGCTCTGAGTGAAATGTGCCCTGCCCGCCAGTGAAGCCCTGACAAATGACTTTGGTATTTTTATCAATCAAAATACTCATGAGTTACCCTCCGCTGCCTTAACTGCCTGTTCAGCTGCATCGGACAAGCTGCTTGCGGCAATGATATTCAATCCACTGTCTGCCAGAATCTTTGAACCAATCTCCGCATTGTTGCCTTCCAAACGCACAACTACGGGAACCTCGACACCCACTTCTTCGACCGCTCCGATAATCCCTTCGGCGATCAGATCGCAACGAACGATACCACCAAAAATATTTACCAGAACTGCTTTGACTTTGTCGTCAGACAAAATGATTTTAAATGCCTCTGAAACACGTTCTTTGGTCGCACCACCACCAACATCCAGGAAATTAGCGGGGAAACCACCGAAGAGTTTAACAATGTCCATGGTTCCCATGGCCAAACCAGCGCCGTTAACCATACAACCGATACTGCCATCAAGAGCAACGTAATTCAGCTCCCATTGAGCTGCGTGCGCTTCGCGAGCATCTTCCTGCGAGGGATCATTCATCTCACGCAGCTGTGTCTGGCGATACAATGCATTGCCATCCACACCAATTTTTGCATCAAGGCAATGCAGGTTGCCGTCTGTCTTGACAACCAGCGGATTAATTTCAATCAACGACAGGTCTTTTTCTTGAAATAATGTGGCCAAGCCAAGAAAAATCTTCACAAATTGCTTGATTTGATCGCCTTTTAGTCCCAACTGAAAAGCCAGATCACGACCTTGATAAGGCTGAGGGCCATTCAGGGGATCAATAGCGGCCTTTAAGATTTTCTCTGGCGTTTCTGCGGCCACTTTTTCAATCTCTACACCACCTTCGGTTGATGCCATAAAGACAATATGGCGAGTGGATCGATCGATAACCGCACCCAGATAAAGTTCGTCAGCAATATCAGTACAGGCTTCGACTAAAATTTTGCTAACCGGCTGACCGTTCTCATCAGTTTGAAAAGTAACCAGATTTTTGCCCAGCCATTTCTGTGCGAAATCTTTGATTTCCTCTTTGGAATCAACCAGTTTGACCCCGCCAGCTTTACCACGCCCACCTGCATGTACCTGGGCTTTAACAACCCATTTGTTGCCGCCAATTCTATCGGCAGCCTGGGCGGCTTCTTCGGGTGTGTCACAGGCGAAGCCTTTCGAGATTGGCAACCCATATTCGGCAAACAGTTGTTTGCCCTGATACTCATGAAGATTCATGTTCACTTACCGTCTTTGTTGGTTTACGACAGGCCAGAACCGATTAACAGTTCCGACAGGCAACGAGGCTATCTGCGCCTCCTCTACTCTCATACTCAAGCAGCTGGCCACGTTTATATTCGATACAACCACAAAAGTCTTTGTTTATTATCATCATTATTGAACTTAAGTAATCGCTTCACTGTTTTTTCGCAGCCTAACAAAAATGGCGCCGTTGAAAGCGGCGCCAATTTTCCAGCATTTTGGGTAATGCCGCAAATTTTTTTGCGCTTTATTTACGTTTTTTACGATTGGCAATATGAATTGCATGGCCATCAACTGCCAATGCCGCTTCATGCACGGCTTCAGACACGGTGGGATGACCAAAGACCATCAAGCCGATGTCCTCAGCACTTGAACCAAATTCCATGGCGATGACAATCTGTTGAATCAGATCCGCTGCGCTGGCTCCGATAATATGACAACCAATAATACGGTCAGTCTCACCATCGGCTATGATTTTCACCATACCGGCAGTATCGTTTGCCGCAAGCGCTCTTCCATTGGCAGCAAAGGGAAATACACCAACCTTGTAGTTGTCTCCACTGGCCTTGAGTTGATCTTCCGTTTTGCCCACCCAGGCAATTTCAGGGTGCGTATAGATAATGCTGGGGATGTTGTCATAATTAAGCTGTGTTTTTTTGCCGACAATCCGCTCCGCAACCATCACACCTTCTTCAGATGCCTTGTGCGCCAACATGGGACCTCTGACCAGATCACCGACGGCATAAACGCCAGGCGCATCTGTTTCACAGTAATCGTTGACAAAGATAAATCCGCGTTCGTCCAGGTTCACTCCACAGTCCTTGGAAAGCAGTCCATCGCTCATAGGCTTGCGCCCTACAGCAACAATAACTTTATCGAATGACTCCTCTTTTTCTCCGTCAGCATCGGTGTATTTCAAGATAACCTGAGACTCACCCCCATTCTTTGTTATTTTTGAATCCACCACACGCGCTGACAAGCGAATATCCAGGCCTTGTTTGGTCAAATGCCTCTTGGCGTCTTTGGCAATCTGCTGATCCACCATGCCCAGAAAAGTGTCCAACGCCTCAATGATGACCACTTGCGCACCCAAGCGCGACCAGACACTGCCCAATTCCAAACCGATCACACCTGCACCGATAACGCCCAGACGTTTGGGCACATGCTCAAAGTTCAATGCGCCGGTTGAATCAACTATTACATCATCCTGCAGTGGTGTTGGGGGAATATCAATCGGTACTGAGCCGGTTGCTAAAATAATGTGATCAGCTTCGACCGTGCTAGATTCGCCGTTTATATCAGTGACTTCTACTTTCTTTCCAGCCTGTAACTGACCCGCTCCCTGCAACGTCGTCACGCCGTTGGCTTTAAATAAGGCACTGATTCCGCCTGTCAACTTAGCAACAATACCTTTTTTACGTTCCAGCATTTTGGCCGTATCAAATGTAACGTCCTCTACCAGTATGCCATGCTCCGCCAGCTCATTTTTTGTATCCGCGTACTTATGAGAAGTATCAAGCAATGCTTTTGAGGGAATACAACCAATATTTAAACAGGTTCCGCCAAGTAATGGCTTTTTCTTTTTATCGACCCATTTTTCCACACAGGCTGTTTTTAGACCCAATTGCGCACAGCGAATCGCCGCCACATAACCGCCAGGTCCAGCACCCACTACGATCACATCATACTTATCAGACATTATTTTCTTCCCACACAAATCTGCTCAACTTTAGGCATCATCATCTTAACGCTCTTGGTTTCGCATTGCTCCTAAATTTCTAACAGAATCCTAGCCGGATCTTCCAACATATCTTTAATAGCCACCAGAAATTGAACAGCCTCTTTACCGTCAATCAAGCGGTGATCGTAGGAGAGTGCCAAATACATCATGGGCAGAATCTTCACTGCCCCATCAACAGCCATAGGCCTTTCCTGTATCTTGTGCATCCCCAAAATTCCGGTTTGAGGCGGATTTAAGATGGGTGTCGACATGAGCGAGCCGAAAACACCACCATTGGTTATGGTAAATGTGCCGCCCTGCATATCTTCTATACCGAGCTTTCCATCACGGGCTTTGAGGCCATACTCACGAATTTTGTTTTCAATATCTGCCAGCCCCATATTATCTGCATCCCTTAGCACGGGCACAACCAGTCCACGATCACTGGAGACAGCAACACCAATATCCTGGTATCCATGGTAAACAACCTCTTTACCATCTATCGACGCATTAACCGTTGGATAACGTTTTAACGCATCCACCGCAGCCCGAACAAAAAAGGACATAAATCCCAGACGAGTTCCATCATGGACCTTTTCGAAAATCTCTTTATATTTTTTTCGCAAATCCATAACCGGCTGCATATTGACCTCATTGAAGGTGGTCAACATTGCCGTGCTTTGGGAGGCATTCAGTAATCTCTCCGCTATACGCGATCTCAAGCGAGTCATCGGCACTCGTTTTTCAACACGTCCATCGCTAACCGCTTTACTTAAAATATCCGCTACTGAAGAGGCCGGAGGAATATCCATTTTTGCTGTCGTTTCTTCAACACGCTGTTCAACAATTTGTTTAACAGGTGCCTTGTCTGCAAGCTGCCCACCATTGCCAATGACTTTTAGAACATCCTCTTTGGTAATCCTGCCGCCTTTACCACTACCTTGAATCAGCTCAGGATCAAGTCCACGTTCATCAACCAGCTTTTTGGCGGCCGGGTTAAGCAGCGCTTTACCGCCCTCCCCTGTTGGTGTATTCGCTTCCCCTGCACTTTGCTCTGTCTCATTTTGAACTGTTAAATCAGCGACATCATCCTTGAAGAGGGCAATCACCTCCTCACTTAAAACAACATCGCCTTCCTGTTTGAGAATCTGTGTAAGCACTCCATCTACGGGAGCAACAATTTCCAATACCACTTTATCCGTTTCAATATCAACAATGAGTTCTTCCCGAACAACAGTTTCACCCACCTTCTTATACCAGGTGGCGACTGAACCATCTGCAATAGATTCTGGAAATTGTGGCGCCTTAATTTCAATGGTCATTTTGAATCCTTTAGAACATGCGCTTGTTTTCTTGTAAGAACATCAAGCCGTTTTTCTTTTTCAGCTCAGTTTAATGCTGCTCGTAGCAGGTTTTCCTGCTGCTCCAGATGCAGAGCCATATAGCCTGCCGCTGCGGCCGCTGATGCCTCCCGGCCAGCATAATTCAAATAGATTTTAGGGTCGATACGGTATGCAACGCGCCGCATATGATGCTGACTGCTGTACCAAGCGCCTTGATTCATGGGTTCTTCCTGACACCAGACAATTTCTCGCAACTCGTTATAGGATTCAAGCACCTTATATAACTCTTCTTCCGGGAATGGGTAGAGTTGCTCCAACCTGATAATAGCCGTATGTTGTAAGTTCTCTGCCTTGCGTTTCTCTCTTAGTTCGTAATAAACCTTACCACTACACAAAACCACTCGCGTTACCTTTGACGCCTTGATCGTATCGTCTGTCTCCCCTAACACAGTGTAAAAATGACCTTCAGAAAGTTCCTCAAGCGACGACACAGCCTCTTTATGCCGTAATAAACTCTTGGGCGACATCACAATCAACGGTTTTCGCGTTGGTCGTATTAGCTGGCGCCTGATCATGTGATAAACTTGCGCAGGTGTTGTGGGCACGCAAACCTGTATGTTTTGCTCAGCACTCAATTGCAGAAAACGCTCCAAACGGGCAGACGAATGCTCTGGGCCCTGCCCTTCGTATCCGTGTGGCAGCAACATCATCAAACCAGACAAGCGCCCCCACTTATGCTCTCCACTCGTAATAAACTGATCAATAACCACTTGTGCACCATTGGCGAAATCACCAAATTGTGCTTCCCACACAACCAGAGCATTGGGCATTGTGGATGCATAGCCGTATTCAAATGCCAACACAGCCTCTTCGGATAAAATGGAATCGCGAATGATCATTTCAGGCTGATCATCACTAAGATTTTGAAGAGGCGCATAAACACTCCCCTCTTTTTGATGATGCAAAACTGCATGGCGGTGAGAAAAAGTACCACGCCCCACATCTTGCCCGGTAATCCGGATTGAATATCCTTCTTCAAGTAACGTTGCGTACGCGAGTGTTTCCGCAAAACCCCAGTTTACTAGCGATGCACCTGCTGACATTCTCATTCGATCTTCATAGATTTTTTTTACTTGACGCTGCAAATCAAATCCTGGTGGAATATCGTTGAGACGGTACGCCAACTCCTGAAGTTGTTTCAAATCGTAACTCGTGTCACACTCAGAAATCCAATCATGTCCAACATAAGGCTTCCAGTCCACAAACAAATCTCGATTGGGTTCTTTAACCAAACTTTTCGCCACATGAAATCCATTATCAAGCGCACTGCGATATTCGTCTCGAAGAATGTTAGCTTCGGCTTTATTAATCACACCCTCGTCAACCAAGCGTTGTGCATAGATTTCCCGAGTTGTCGGATGCCTGTGAATACGGTCGTACATCTCAGGTTGAGTACCGGAAGGTTCATCTGCTTCATTATGTCCTCGGCGACGATAGCAGATCAAATCAATCACTACGTCTTTCTTAAACTGCATACGGTAGTCAATTGCCATTTGCGTGACAAATAACACCGCTTCTGGATCATCACCATTGACATGAAAAATAGGCGCCTGCACCATTTTGGCTATATCAGTGCAATATTCTGTGGACCGAACATCTTCGCGTATATTGGTGGTAAATCCGATCTGATTATTCACTACAATATGTACAGTTCCACCTGTACCGTACGCCCTCGTCTGCGACATTTGAAACGTTTCCATGACCACACCCTGCCCAGCAAAGGCCGCGTCACCATGTAAAATAATGGGTACAACAGCATCGCCGCAAGCATCCTCCCGCCTGTCTTGTCTCGCTCGCACAGATCCCTCAACTACTGGCGATACGATTTCAAGATGAGATGGATTGAATGCCAATGCCAAGTGAATTTCTCCACCTGAAGTCATTACATTTGAGGAAAAACCTTGATGGTATTTCACATCCGCAGAACCGACATAAACGGTCTTCCCCTCAAACTCATCAAATAAATCAGCTGGATTTTTACCTAATATATTGACTAGAACATTGAGTCGTCCACGATGAGCCATCCCAATGACCATTTCCTTAACCTTATAGGAACCAGCCCGCTGAATGATTTCATCCATCATAGGTATCAGACTTTCCCCACCTTCCAAACCAAACCGTTTGGTGCCGGGATATTTGGAACCCAGGTATTTTTCCAGTCCCTCTGCCGCACTGAGTCGTTCTAACAGATGCTTTCTGACATCAACGCTGTATTCCGGCGCCGATCTAACAGCATCCATGCGTTGTTGAATCCAACGGCGCTCATCGGTATTGACAATATGCATAAACTCAGCGCCGATGGTATGACAATATGTTTTTTCCAACGCTGCATGAATTTCACCCAGTGCTGCTTCTTCTTTACCAATATAAAGAACACCGGTTTGAAAAACCGTGTCGAAATCTGCTTGAGATAACTTATGAAAATTCAAATCAAGATCTGGCACATTCGGCCGTTGCCACAAACTCAGGGGATCAAGATTCGCTTTTTGATGACCTCGTTGACGATAGGAGCTGATCAGTCGTACAACGCTGACTTGCTTGCGCTCATACTCAGTTGCAATACCATGATAACTTTCTGTTGAAGGCTGTGGTCGAAGTCGTGCCTTACCTAGTAATTCAAAGTGTTCCTTAACAGTTGATAGAGGAATATCGTTGTTGATAGTAACCCCTTCAACACGAGGCAGCTTATCAAAATAATTTCGCCACTCTTCTTCTACAGCATTAGGGTCTTGTAAAAACAATTCATACAGCTCTTCCACATAAACAGCATTACCGCCCGAAATATGCGAACTACTCCAAAGAAGCTCCATCATGCTATCTTGCATTTGCTTCACCCTGATTTCTCTATCAACGAAAACGATGAGCCCTAGAAAGAAAGGTTTATCCTTAAACGGGAAGGAGGGGCACGCTACCAAAAGCCTGCCCAAATACATGTTTAAAGAAAATCCATTATTTCCACAATATTAATAGCTGATAATAGCCTTCATCCTTAAAATTCCTAGCGCTTTGAAATATCAACCAATGAACCCTATCAGGGCATTTAGCAAATGGCCATATGCCCTGTTGCCAAATTAACTTGAAAAGCGCTTATTAACTTCTTCCCAATTAACAAGATTCCAGAAGGCCGTGATCCAATCAGGGCGAACGTTGCGATACTTCAAGTAATAGGCATGTTCCCATACATCAATCGTCAGCAGTGGTTTCTGCCCCAGAGATAATGGACACAGCTGATCATGGGTGTCGGTTATCTCCAGTTCGTCCGCACTGTTTACGACCAACCAAGCCCATCCAGAACCGAAATGGTTTGCTGCCTTGTTGGAGAATTCCTCCTTGAAGGCTTCAAAAGAGCCCCACTTCCCATGGATTGCATCAGCGATGCCGCCATCCGGTTCGCCACCTCCGCTTGGCGACAGTGAATGCCAGAAGAACGTATGATTCCACACACCGCCGGCATGGTTGCGCACAGGTGTGCGCTTGTCTTCTGCAATGCTATCCAAGCTGGTCAGGATGTCTTCCAGAGATTTGTCAGCGACTCCCGCAGCCTCAGCGGCCGCATTTAACTTCGTCACATAGGTGTTATGGTGTTTGCTATGGTGAATCTCGAGCGTCTCTGCGTCGTAGTGTGGCTCTAATGCAGCATAGCTGTACGGTAGTGCGGGTAATTCAAATGCCATGATTTTTCTCCTTATTCAAAATATTCCTCAAGCCCCTCTTTCGTCGGGGCCATCGCTTTATCGCCTTTATTCCAGTTCGCCGGGCACACTTCACCGTGTTCTTCACTGAACTGAAGCGCATCAATCATTCGCAGAGTCTCATCCACATTTCGACCCAGCGGTAAATCATTGACTACCTGATGACGCACTATGCCTTCTTTATCAATCAAGAACAAACCTCGGTAGGCAACACCGGCATCTTTGAATAAAACGTCATAGTCAGTCGCTATCGTTTTATTGATATCTGAGACAAGCGGGTATCTGACCCCTTCAATGCCGCCTTTTGATTTTGCCGTATTCAACCAGGC
>PIVM01000534.1 GCA_003353945.1 Gammaproteobacteria bacterium | reverse complement strand
TCAATACATGGTATATCGTATGTGATATCTTCATTTATTTTACCATGACATGCAATTGCATGTGTACATGAATTATAATGTACATTGTCTTTTGTTTGAAATAATTTAGGCACTGTCGGAGGAGTGATTGGTTGAGTAATTAATGCGTGGTCGGTGGCGGCATCGGGCTCAGTTTGAATTGCATAATGATCGATAATGAGAGAGATGGGCGATTGTAGGCCATCGAATTGTGTCTCATACGAATCATAATATGGTTTTAATTGAGAGCGATTGCAAACGAATTGGGTATCGTTTGGTAGTGCAATATTGCGTGGATGCGGGCTACGGCGAATTGAACGGTGAACAGATTTACCTCGTTTGGGTATGTTATATTCGTTCATAGGGTTTGCGATGTCATTGCCAGAGAGTGGGATGACACGAATGCGTACGGATTGGCCATCATTGAATATTTCCATGATTTCGAATGGACCAACCCATTTGGGACCGAGTTTCTTGCGGTTGCCTTGAAAATGAGTATTGATATTATACAATACACGTTGGCCGATGGTAAAGTCTGTAGCAACTGGTAATTGCTTCTGCTTTTTATCCCATTGGGCTTTACGCTGTTTATTATATTTAGATTGAGCGATTGCAGCGTCAGCATGGATGATTTGTTGGCGATTATGCATATATTTGATATAATCAGATGGTAATTTAGTATCTGGATCAAATTCATATGGATTCAGTTGATAATCGTTGACGCCAAATACGATGTCCATGGGAGCGTATGATGTCATTAGATTGGGTGTGGAGTTATATGTATATTGTATAACACCGAGGTAATCACTCCAATCGTCGGTACCATTGATAAAATTAAGTCCGGCATCGTATGAAATGCAGCTTAATCTTTCTTTGATCCATTTGTGAAGGCGTTCGATTTGACCATTGCATTGAGCGTAATAAGTGGCGGTATATTTAAGATTACATGCTTCGGTATCGCCGCGTTTCTTATTTTGTTGCATATAATGTTTGTATGCTTCGCTAATGAATTGAGGGCCATTATCGGAGAGGATAGATTGAGGTGGACCGAATGTGGAGATCCAGCGATCGATTGCCTTTACAGTGGATATGGCAGTGACATCTTTGGTTGGTATTAACATACAGTATCTGCTAAATCGATCGATGATTGATATGAAATAACGATTGCAGCTATGGCCGGTTGGTAGTGGACCGACGATGTCGACGGAAATTTGTTCAAATGGTGCAGTGGCACAGAACAATTTCATTTTACCGGTATGTTTATACAATTTGTGTACACCAGTTTTGATGTGTTGACATGTATTACAACATTTAGCATGCATACCGATGTCGAGACGCATTTTGGGCCACCAATAATTATAACGATAGAGAATTGTGTCCATCATCTTGGTACGACCATGATGCATCGGGGTATGAGCTAATTGTTTGATTGAATTATGCAATGATGCGGGTAATACGGTTAATTCATATGATTCCGATCCGCGACCAGTATGATTATAGCATAATATGTGGTGTGT
>PIVM01000533.1 GCA_003353945.1 Gammaproteobacteria bacterium | reverse complement strand
ACAGATCTCTTTTGCTTCAGCTAAAGCATTTGCAAGTCCTTCCAAATGTTCCTCCCAGTATTCATCCATCCATTGTTCATAGTCTTCCCTGACAGACTCTTTATATTCAACTGCTAGATCATATTCATCTATGAAGTTATCTATAAATGTTTGGTGGTGTAGATAGTCTGACCGTAAATCTATAATATCTAATTCTGCCTGTGCTATAGCAGATAGGACATTAACCCGTTCTGTTTCGTCTTGGTAATCCCTAGCTCCTTGATAAACAAGGATACGGTCCGCTATATCACCGAGTGCCTCTATAAAATCTCCAGAATTAGTGTTGTAGTCAAGCATAACACCATCATAAGCAAGTTGACTAGTAGCTGTATCAGTAGTTAAGACACCATCAATATCGTCCTGCGTTATCTGAATATCAAGTTCTAAAGAAGCACTGTCCAAGACAGCCCTATCAATCAGGGCAGTGAGTTCACCAGAAGGGTTAGTATCATGTAACGCTCGTCGTTCATCTAAAGTGTCTTTAGCTTCTTGCAGTTCCTCTTCATAAGTAACAATATCATCTTTGGCAGATTCAAGATCAGCATTAGTAGTACTATCATATAAATATGCTTCTAATGTATCAGCAATCAGTGCATCCAGCGCAAGTCTATCTTCACCGTTGTTAAGTGTATCAGTAGCTAATTCAATCTGCTCATCTAGAACTGCAATTGAATCGTTAACAGCACTTTCACCGAGCTCAATTAGGTCATATTTATCTCTCCATGCATTATAAGAGTCTAGCGTATCCAGAAAAGCCCTTGCCAGTCTCGATCCGGTACTATCAACACTGTCGAGAGCCAATTTCCAAAAACTAGGAATCTCATCCACATTATCTATATCTTCTAAGAAGTTCTCAAGAGCTTCATCATACTCCGTTTGTGCTGTTTGTACCTCATCACAAATATTCGCCAAATAAGTATCCTCGCTAGGTTCATTATCCTCAGGATTAACACTCTCTAACTCACTGATAAGAGCTTCGTTAAGAACTATATTAGCCTCTGCAGAAAGAGAATCACCCCTAAGTTCAAGAATCCTAGCTTCGACAGCATCTGGATCACCTAAAGAGGCGGTTGCAATAACGATCTCAGCTTGCAAGGCAGCAATCGCTGCTTCAGCAGATTCAAGATCAGTTTGAGCCGCATCAAGTGAACGAGTCTTACCGTTGTCAAGATCACTCTGAAGCAGAGCCACAGCTTTCATAGTTCCACTAATAGTATCTAGTTTCTCAGCATAATCTGCTATAGCACCTATGTAATTTGCGTAATAGGTTTTTACGGCCGAATCCTTTTCTTTTTGAATCGCCCGATTCATTGAATCAACTTCTTTTTGTATTTGAGCAGCAAGTTTATCAAGCGCCAATGCATATGCTGCCTGATTATAAACATTCTCTGCATTCAGAGAATCTGCTTGGGCTTCTCTAAACAGGGCATCTGCTTGCCCTATCAATTGCTCGGACTCTGCTTTTGCATAAATTAGTGAAGCGTAGGCACTACGTA
>PIVM01000194.1 GCA_003353945.1 Gammaproteobacteria bacterium | reverse complement strand
GCCTGGTTGAATACGGCAAAATCAAAAGGCGGCATTGAAGGGGTCAGATACCCGCTTGTCTCAGATATCAATAAAACGATAGCGACTGACTATGACGTTTTATTCAAAGATGCCGGTGTCGCTTACCGAGGTTTGTTCTTGATTGATAAAGAAGGCATTGTTCGTCATCAGGTAGTCAATGATCTACCGCTGGGTCGAAATGTGGATGAAACCCTGCGAATGATTGATGCGCTTCAATTCAGTGAAGAACACGGTGAAGTGTGTCCTGCGAACTGGAATAAAGGCGATAAAGCGATGGTCCCGACTAATGCGGGGCTTGAAGATTATTTTGAATAAGGAGAACGACATGGCATTTGAATTACCGGCACTACCGTACAGCTATGATGCATTAGAGCCACACTACGACGCGGAGACGCTCGAGATTCACCATAGTAAACACCATAATACCTATGTGACGAAGTTAAATGCGGCCGCTGAGGCTGCGGGAGTTGCTGACAAATCTCTGGAAGATATCCTGACAAGTTTGGAGAGTATTCCTGAAGATAAGCGTACGCCTGTTCGTAACCACGCCGGCGGCGTGTGGAATCATACTTTCTTTTGGCATTCTCTTTCTCCAAACGGAGGCGGTGAACCGGACGGTGGTATTGCTGATGCAATCCATGGGAAGTGGGGTTCTTTCGATGCATTCAAGGAAGAATTTTCCAACAAAGCCGCTAACCACTTCGGTTCTGGATGGGCTTGGCTGGTTGTTAACAGTGCAGACGAACTTGAGATAACGGATACTCATGACCAAGTCTGCCCTCTGTCACAAGGACAGAAACCACTGCTGACGATTGATGTATGGGAGCACGCGTATTACTTGAAGTATCGTAACGTTCGGCCTGACTGGATCACAGCCTTCTGGAATCTGGTTTACTGGGAAGAAGTTAATAAGCGCTTTTCAAGTTAGGCGTAGTCCGTTGAAGTCTATCCCCAAAAAGTGGCTTCACTAAATCACGGCTACGCAGTCCCGCAAGGATGCGGGACATTTTTTTGGAGCAAGGCGTACTTATAGGCTCGAAGACATAGAAAAAAGATTTTATCGCAGATAGCTGTTTATCGGACGCGGCATTTTTCAAGCGTTGAAATGTTATGTGAAACCCTACTTGCGACAAAACCCTATTCTATCGTCAAACCAACACTGTCAAGGAGAACTCCCATGACCATTCAAGTCCACGACCGAATACCCCAATGTACTTTAAAGGTTATGGGGGCTGATCTCCCGAAGGACATCACCACGGAAGAAATATTTGCAAATAAGAAAGTCGTCTTGTTTGCAGTGCCCGGCGCCTTTACTCCGGGATGCTCGCAAACGCACTTACCCGGCTACGTGGTAAATGCGGATAAAATCAAAGCGAAAGGAGTGGATACTATTGTTTGTCTGGCAGTAAACGACGCTTTTGTTATGGGTGCCTGGGGTGAGGCGCAAAACGCTGAAGAAATCATGATGCTTGCCGATGGCAACGGTGAACTGACTGAAGCGATGGGTTTGTCATTTGACGGATCAGGTTTTGGTATGGGCATGCGCAGTCGTCGGTATGCCATGATTGTTGATAACGGCAAAATCACAAAGCTTGCGCTTGAAGAAGGCTCCGGTGTTACTGTTAGCGGCGCGGACAAGATTCTTGAGAGCCTGTAACGCTAAGGTCGGAGCATCTTTGCTCAGAAAATGAAGTTAACACCTGTGGTAACTTCAGCCAGGCAAGAATACAAGGGATTTTTGCCACATTTGAAGAAAGAAGAACTAAACTCACATTAAGCAGGTAAATAATATGTCAGTCTCCATCTATCACAACCCCCGATGCAGCAAGAGTCGTCAAACGCTTGAGTTACTCAGGGATAATGGCATTGAGCCTGAGATCATTCTTTACCTGGAATCGACACCTTCCGCAAAGCAGTTGAAAGAGGTTATTGGCAAGCTGGGTATAGAGCCAGAGCAACTCATTCGCTACAAAGAAAATGTAGCCAGGGAATTGAAGCTGTCAAAATCAGATAAGAGAACAGCGACTGAATGGATAAAGATACTGCAAGAAAGCCCTGTTCTTATTGAAAGACCCATTGTCATTTCGGGAGACAGGGCAATTATTGGCAGACCGCCAGAAAACGTACTTGAAATAATCTAGGAGGCAATCCATGTTTGTTGCAATGAACCGTTTTCAAATTGTCAGCGGTAAAGAAAGTCAGTTTGAAGCCGTATGGAATAACCGCAAATCAAATCTGCAAGATGTACCTGGCTTTAAATCGTTTAACCTCCTGCGTGGTTCTAGCAATGATGACTATACACTCTATGCTACTCACGTCATTTGGGAGTCTGAAGAGAGCTTTAAAGACTGGACAACATCAGAGCACTTCAGAAAATCACATGCTCGAGCAGGTGGTACACAAGAGCTTTACCTGGGGCCACCGCATTTTGAAGGTTTTAGTTCAGTATTGGACAAATGACCGATACGACCAAGATTGTTCGAAAATGAATATTACCGCTGTTCTACTTTGAGCGGATCAATCCCATTAACTTAAGGGCTTCAGTAGAAACGTAGGGTGTGCACCGCGCACCATTAAACGCGTATTTTGACTGCTTTGGTGCGGAAGCCGCACCCTACCATTGACAAGCCCATTGCTTAAGTCAATGGTATTGTTGAGCGGATAGCAAATTTCATGTTTTATTACTGATAATTCTACTGGGAAAAATACTCTTTGTTGCATCTGGTTTGAAGGTCAATGTATGAATCTTGTTGAAGAAGTCCTGAATGAACATCATTTGGAAGAAAAAACAGTCGTTGATGTGGTTGTACGTTTTGCTGGCGACTCAGGTGATGGCATGCAAATGTCGGGTGCTAACTTCACTCAGGCTACAGCTCTTTATGGTAATGATCTGTCGACATTCCCAGATTTCCCTGCGGAAATACGCGCACCTGTAGGCTCTACTTTTGGCGTCTCTTCTTTTCAGATCTATTTTGGTGCCGAAGATGTCACCACCTGCGGCGATGCGATAGATGTGTTGGTTGCTATGAATCCTGCGGCCCTCACGACGAATATTCATAATCTGATCGACGGCGGCATGATTATTGTCGACAGTGGTTCTTTTTCAGATAAAAATCTGAGAAAGGCAAAATACGAGACAAACCCTTTGGAAGATGGCTCCTTGGATGCATATCGGGTTTTAGACATCGATATTTCTCACCACGTTCTTGCTGCGGTAGAGTCATACGGTTTGGGGCACAAGGATGCATTGCGTTGTAAGAATATGTGGGCGCTGGGACTGGTCATGTGGTTATTCGATCGTGATCGTACCGCCACTATTGAATCACTGAGGAAAAAGTTTGCAAAAAAAACGGCTGTAGCTGATGCCAATATTGCAGCGCTTAATGCTGGGCATGCCTATGCAGAAACAGTGGAATTACCTGCTGGCATCCATGTTTACAAAGTACCAAAAGCCCGTTTGGCTGCAGGTGAATATCGCAATATTACCGGTACAGAAGCCTTAGCTTGGGGATTACTGGCAGGCGCCGAGTTGGCGGATATCGATATGTTGTTTGCCTCGTATCCCATTACGCCGGCCACCAACGTATTACATGAGTTGTCGGGCAAGAGAGACTTTCGAGTTAATACCTTTCAGGCTGAAGATGAAATAGCCGCAGTCGGTGCAGCGATTGGCGCCTCCTTTGCGGGCTCTCTGGGTGTGACATCAAGCTCGGGTCCGGGAATAGCACTAAAAGCCGAAGGAATAGCCCTGGCTGCTGCCGCTGAGTTACCGCTGGTTGTGGCTAATACACAACGCGGTGGACCCTCAACAGGCTTGCCGACAAAAACAGAACAATCCGATTTGTTAATGTCAATGTATGGCAGACACGGTGATACCCCAATGCCGGTTATCGCCGCCTGCACACCGGGTGATTGCTTTGAACTAGCCATAGAGGCGGTAAGACTTGCGACCCAGTATATGACGCCTGTCATGCTGTTAACTGACGGATATCTCGCCAATGCAGCCGAGCCCTGGAAGATCCCAGACGTTGATAAATTTGAAGCCTTCCCTGTAAAACACTATGACAACCCGGTGGGTTTTATGCCGTCCATGCGCGATGAAAGAACATTGGCACGAGTATGGGCAAAACCGGGTACGCCTGGAATGGAACATCGTATTGGTGGTATTGAACGAAGTCATGAAACCGGCAACATATCCTATGATCCTGATAACCATCAAAAGATGACTGATTTACGAAAGGCAAAGATCGAAGGTATTGCAAAAGAGATTCCGTTGCAGGAAGTAATCCTGGGGAATGAATCGGGTAAGGTGGCTGTTGTGGGTTGGGGTTCCACCTTCGGTGCAATCCATCAGGCTGTCAAACGTATTCGCAAAGAAGGATTGGATGTGTCGCACATCCATATTCGATATATTTCACCTTTGCCGAGAAATCTGGGTGAGCTTTTAGCCGGGTTTGATAAAGTACTTATTCCGGAGATGAACACCGGACAACTTATCAGGTTGATCCGTGCAGAGTTTCTCATTGATGCCGAAGGCTTAAGCAAAGTATCAGGCCAACCGTTTAAAATTGGTGAAGTAATAGCAGCAATCCATGAAGAGTTTGCTAAATTGGAGCAAACATCATGAATAATCTCATTGCTACGTTAACGCCAAAAGACTTCGCTACTGACCAAGAAGTACGTTGGTGCCCTGGTTGCGGTGACTATGCCATTTTAAAAACCATACAGAAGCTGATGCCGACATTGGGGCGGCCTAAGGAGAATCAGGTATTTGTTTCCGGTATTGGTTGTTCTTCTCGTTTTCCCTACTATATGAATACCTTTGGCTTTCACTCCATTCATGGTCGGGCACCCACCATTGCGACGGGCGTTAAACTGGCCAATCCAGAGTTGGATGTATGGGTGGTGACGGGCGATGGTGATGGTTTCAGCATCGGTGGGAATCACATGTTACATGTGTTACGACGCAATGTTGATATGCAAATCCTGCTTTTCAATAATGAAATTTATGGTCTAACCAAGGGGCAATACTCTCCAACTTCCAAGCAGGGGAGTAAATCGCCTTCTTCTCCGCAGGGATCGCTGGACAATCCGTTGATACCCGCTGTGGTGGCCCTTGGTGCAGGCGCAAGCTATGTTGCCAGATCTATTGATACTGAAGCCAATCATTTGTCAGAGGTCATTCGGCGTGGGTACTCGCACAAAGGCGCCGCCTTTATTGAGATACTGCAAAACTGCCCTATATACAACGATGGCAATTTTGCGCAAGTAAAAGATAAAAAAGCGGCTGGCGATTTCAGGGTGGAATTGGAGCACGGTAAACCGATTATCTTTGGCAAGGAAAAGAACAAAGGTATTTGCCTCAATACACAGGATCTGCAACTTGAAGTGGTTGAACTGGGTGGTGATATTTCTCAGGCAGATCTGCTGGTTCATAACGAAAACAACAAGACCCAGGCGCAAATGCTCAGTGCCATGTCAGGCCCTGACTTTCCGGTTGCGGTTGGTGTTATCTATAGGGAAGATAAATCGGGTTATGTTGAGGATGTTCAGGTCCAGCTTGAGCAGATTAGATCCGGTGGCAAGGCAAGCCTGAAAAGGCTACTGCATAGCGGACATACCTGGACGGCTGGATAAATAGAAGCAACAGCCCATAGAAAATAGGAGGAGAGTGTAAGAAATTCACCACTGTAATCAAATCAGGTAGTGAGCTTTGCTGAAGCGAGTTTTTCTACACCCTCGTTGCATGTCAGTAGTGATATCTCAGCTGAGCGATTTGCATTGAGTCACCATGGGTTTTATAGGCGATCCTTTGCTCATCGTTAATTCGTCTAGACCAGTATCCGGATAATGCATGTTTTAATGGCTCTGGCTTGCCTAGCCCATCAACTGGCACGGCGAATCAAAGCGAGTTATATCACCCAGCTCTGCCATTATTGTTACCGCAGTAATGAGCTTACAACCGCGCAAAGCCATGAGGGCCTCAATACATGATGTCTAGGTTAATCGAGGGAATCCCGGCTGAACGCCAAAATACTGCAAAATGATGAACCCACTGAAAAACCATGCTGTGGAAAATGACCTGTCGAAATGGGTCGTTACATTCCAGGGAACTAGTGCAGCGTCTCATTGAATTGATGCTACCTTTTCGCACTTTAACATATTGGCCCAAGCGTGGGGGTGGAAGAAACCCATCAAATCAATTTTCCATCAGGGTACGCACCTGCTGCT
>PIVM01000532.1 GCA_003353945.1 Gammaproteobacteria bacterium | reverse complement strand
TGGCATGGTTCAAAATCGGGGTGTTTTAGGTTCCAATTGGCGAAGGTGTACCCACCACTGATTGACTAGGTTTGGTGTCTTTAACTTTTAGAAGGACGAGGTGTCAGGCGGCGCGCTTAAAGCGTTCGTAACCCAACAGTTCTAACCAATGCGGATGGGATTTCCCCGATAATATTTCTGCAGGTGTTCTCCCTCGCCTTTCGGTTCGGGAACTACGTAAAATCGGTTTGTGGTTCAGGAAAAATCTCAGTAGGTCTAAGTATCCATGCCCAATTTCTTCTCGAGTGCGAATATATTTCCGGACTCGACCATTCAGATTCTCGACCATTGAACTGGTTCTCTCCGTCTCGTCCATGGCGATAATAACAGCATCTTCTATTTCATCAAAACGATCTTCTAGATCGAGTTCTAGCGGGATAGACCGAAGTACATACTGAATGCCATTTAGGTCACACCGTTGTAGTTTGCACATGTCCCATATTGTATCAACAGAACATTGGTATTTCTCGCTCATTACCTTGAACTTTTCATCCATTACATCTGAAAAGGCAAGTGCCATCTCTCGTTTATTCTCTAGGGTGGTACGCACTGCGGTAATTCTATGTAGCTCTATCGCTTCAAGGTTTCTAAATTCGTCAATGACAAAATCATAAAGTTCACGACGCTCCTTTGGCGTAGGCCCAGCTTTTTTCAGTATGTCATGTTCCATACAGCTGATGAGCGTATCGAGCGTTTTGGATAAATACCGGGCCTTAACTTCCTCATCTCTTGCGAGCATAACCTGTGCTCCAAATTCCGTATCATCGCCCATTTTTACTGCCCTTTTATCAAACGCATTTAGTTCACTTATTGTGGTTTTTAAGCGATTTCTAAAGAATCGTCTCAGATCCATCAGTTCCCGCGACAAGTGAAAATTGTCGTAATGATAAGCACTATCTGGGAAAACGATTTTATGTCCTGACACCAACCCTTTCGCATCATCACCGATCGTGCGTTGTGGGTTAAGACCTTTGTCTTTAGCGTCCATCAAATGGATAGCCCAAGTCTCTTCATCCCTTTGCCCTTCAGATGCCAGCAAATAGCAGTACAGTGATCGGGCATCTATGCCAGACAATATCGGTCTACCAAAATGAAACAATTCGTCGTTGGCAGTCACGCCTATCGTCGATAGATTCTCGGCAGCATTGATTTCTTTAGCTTTTGCGACTGCGTCATAGAAGATGGCATTAATTGTTCCCAGTGATAAAGGAAAATCGAATAGGTCATTCAGAATGGCGATCATGTTTCGGTAAGATGCGCGGGCAAGTAATATCAGAGCCAGTACCAACTGTTTGATCCACTCTTGGGTTACCGGTAAATGAAATATAACATCAGGGTCTACTTGTTTGTCATGATCAAAATAGTTATCGATAGCTTCGAGCGCATTATCTCTTTGATGCCTTACGTTTTTCCGGGTAGTATTATTTTCTTGAGCAATACACGTTTGTGTTTTACGGTTGAGCAGTGCTTCTATCGCAATGCGTTTTTTTCTTTGAGGTGATAGCG
>PIVM01000531.1 GCA_003353945.1 Gammaproteobacteria bacterium | reverse complement strand
TAGATATGATGACCTTTCGCAGGCCTGCTCGTATGCGGCCCTGGGGTTATAGCCTGTAAACCCATTTGCCGCATGAGTCGGGCCACCCGTTTATGATTTACTGTCATTGCTGTCCGGTTAAGAGACATACGACAATAGCCCGTAATTATTGTTGATGACACCACGGGCTTTATCGGGTGGTTTGAAAAGCTCTACCAATTCACGGCGATCAAAAAGGTTAATCTGAAGCAGCTGAAACATTTGCTGGAGGCTGAAGGCAATACCGGAGCGGAATTTAAGCCACGCCAAGATCAAGTAGGCGATCATGGCCACGTAAATTTGGCTCAAAACGGCGTTTTCGGAAGTTCCGACAAAAGATTTGAGTCGTAGATTCTGCTTGATCAGCCGGAAGAATATTTCAATCTTCCAGCGCTCTTTGTAGATATCAGCAATGGTCTTGGCTGAAAGGCGGAAATGGTTGGTCAGAAACACGTAATGTTTGCGGGTTTCCGGGTCCCGATAGCCAACACGGCGAAGCCGGAGCTCCTTACCTCGACTGGAAACGCTGATAACATGGTCGGAGGTCACTCCGGTGCTTTTGCGGACTGGCTGACGCTTGATGACCTTGTATACGGCGTTGGTCTTCAGTCTGGTAACGAAAAACAAACCGGAGGCCCCAAGTATCTGGAACCAGGAATAGTTGATATACGCCTTGTCGAAGACGGCGATAGAGCCCTTGGGTAGCTTGAGCATTTTTGTTATCCAAGAATCGTGTAACCGTGCCTTGCTGATACGTATGAATGCTGGCAGATAGCCGTCATGGTCGAGGACTGTGTGCAACTTGACGCCGCCTCGTTTGGCCCGAAATGAAGCCCAGGGAAACGCGGATAGGCAGAGTTTAATGGTTGAAGAATCAATGCTATACAGCTTGTTCTTGAACCTGAATTTGTGACCTGGAGCCGTAGACGAGCAACGCTGGTAAAGCTTGCCGAAGATCGCTTGGAAGAAATCGGCCGGTCGCTTCGAGTTGGCGTCAGAAAAGGTAGATCTGGCTACAGACCTGATGCCCAAATGGTAAAACTGGCGGGTATTCGCCTCCAGATTTCGGATGCCGTCCCGCATGCTTCTGCGTCCAGCCAAGTGAATGAAAAGAAGGCAGGCGAATTGGTTCCAGCGGGAAAATACCCGGGAACAACGTCCCGTCCCGTGTTTACGGGCCAGAGCTTCGAACTCTGAGCGAGGAATCAGAGATAGCACTTGATGAAGGATCGTGTTAGAATACGACATGTCAGAAATCTCCTTTGCGTGCAACTGGTTAGACACTAACTGCATACCATAAATCGAGGGGAATTCGGACATTTTCTTTTTCAAAAGGCTGTCAAACATGTCCATTGAGTGGCCTTCGCCTGAAAAAACAGCACTCATGCGGGAATCCACGGGCACCAAAGGTTCTTAGCCGGACAGCTTTGTTTCAAAGTGGAATTTCTTCATGAAAACGATTCATTAAATATTTAATTTACAATCTTCAATTTTCAATTCCGGCTCGCCCGGATTACGGTATGATAAT
>PIVM01000530.1 GCA_003353945.1 Gammaproteobacteria bacterium | reverse complement strand
GTAAACCCAGTTGTAGATTTCAACCGGATCGTAATTGAGTTCAGCCGCCTTGTTTTGGATAGCGGTACTTAACGGTGCATCCATGGTGGCGGCGCTGTCTTCCGGCAAAGGCAGGTCTGTATCGGTAGGTGTTGTGGGCGTGAGCCCCAGGCGTTGTTGGATTTGACTGAGTTCATATTGTGCCGGACGAGCTGTCGCATCCAGCGGCCCGAAGGGGCTGAAGTTATCATAACCGTGAGGTTTGGTATCGGGTATCAATGAGGCCAGTTGGGTTAATGCTGTTTTCGTGGTTTTCTTGAGTGCGTGTGGTTGCTCGGCTTTTAGGAGTTGTTCCAGCTGCGATTGAAAAACGGTCATGTCCTGTTGGTAGTGCTGATACTGTGCAGCAAGCGTTTTGGCGTTCGCTGTGCCAGTCGCTAAACCTTTCAGTCGTTTGGTAAAGTGGTAATGGGTGGATGTCCCGTATATTCTTGTAGATTCGATTTCTATTGATCGAATTGCACACTGAAAAGCACTTCATTAATAGATCCATCGCCTCTTTCGCATCATTTATTTCTCTGTTTTGAAATACAGAGCAAGAGTTTATGAGTCTCGCTTTGGGTTGATAATAGGTGGATGTCCCATGTGTTGGATGTCCCATGTGTTGCACTTTAAGACCGTTTAAGAACAACACGGCACCTTCTACCATCCCTACTAAATAAGACTTTCATCGGCTTTTCCCGTAAGTAGAACTCTCTTATCTCAAGTAATTTTTTGTACTTGAGCCTAAGTAAAATTACCTTCGGCAAATTCATGATAGCCATTAAGATCATCAACATACCATCAGCAGTTGAAATATCCCCAACGCTTTTTGAAGATATTTGAGCTTGATCAATTAGATATTCCAATATTTTTGCAGGCACAATATCGAGTTCGATTTCAACTGAGCCCTGCGAACCAAATAAGGTGTCAAATTTAGACACTTCAAAATCATTGTAGTTAAATAATATTTTGCTCATAACTATATTCTAACACCCGTCTGGTTGTGGAATTAATACAATATTTAAGATTGACGCAATTAATCCAGCAAAGGCAGGTGCAGCATATTCAATTCCAGCCTGAGTTAACCTAGCCATAACTGCACTTATCTGAGCAATACCTTCACATATTTGTGCTATGTATTGTAAATCACTAATTAAGCTATAAGTCGTGAGAGCTGCACTAATTATTGCAATCGCCGCAGCAGTCTCAACAAACAAACCAGCAATTAGAATTGATGTGCCAGCTGTCAATAATGTTGATATTAAGACGAATTGCGCGGCTAACAAAATCCCGCCATCACTCCCCCCACTAATTTTATAAGCCCCACTCCACGTCTGCGGATCAATAATAATATACCCAACACCCGTCCAGCCATTTTTCGTAATCGGATGCTGCGAAGTCGTCACTTCATACCCCGCATTCACCGCCTGCGTAATCTCATCTATCACTGACTGATCAATGGTCAACTCATCGATTGCCGTTGCAAGGTTTGCACTATTGATCGTATAAATCCGCTGCCCTTCCGC
>PIVM01000529.1 GCA_003353945.1 Gammaproteobacteria bacterium | reverse complement strand
CTTCGACGAAGAGAAAAGTGGATTTGAAGGCGTACAACGCACGAGGAACGAAGACAATATGCTATGGTACGAACTAGGAACGCCTCGTGAACTGGAAGAGCAAGATGATGAAGAAGAGAACATCAGCAAAAGTCAAGCACACCATGTGTATAGCCCTGGGAATCAGAACAGTGTAGGCGAAGAGCCGATACGATCCCCAAATACGGAAGAGTGCGACCCAACAAGTGATTACGATAGGACCCACAGGGACGAGAATGTTCCGTATAAAGACAGTGAAGCGAGTTCCTCTGTAGACGATAGCCTGGATAGCAGCTCCAAAGGAGAAACGGACAATGACCCAGATTGGGAAGGGAATCACTACGAGGGGACAGACGGCCGGGAAAACCAACACCCTCGTCGTGGCACGAGGGCCAGGCGACAATTTAACCCTAAAAATATGCCATCAGGCACACGAGAAATGGAGCAGTTGATGAAGCAGATAGAACAAGACTCTGACGAAGAGGAAAGTCAGGAAAGTGAGACAAGCTTATTGGGCGAGTGTATGCTGGTACAAGCAGCGGAGGATGGGGTACCCGGGACCTGGAGACAAGCTCTGAGTATCCCCCACTGGGAAAAGGCAATGATAGCAGAAAACCATGAACTCGAGACTATGGGAGCTTGGGATTTAATACCAAGGCCACTGAACGTCACAGTGTTACCAGGCCTGTGGAGGTTCAGAGCAAAGAAGGACGAAAAAGGCCGTACTGTTAGATATAAAGCACGATGGTGTGTAGACGGCTCACGTGATTACACAGCCAGACCCCCGGAAACGGTGTTCTCACCTGTGGCTGAGTTAACAACTATTAGACTCATGTTTGCAATTGCTGCTGCAGGGAACCGGGTCGTGCTACAAGCTGACTTCCCGAACGCGTACCTTAACGCAGAGCTTGAGGACAAAGTGTACGTGGTTCAGCCAAAGGGATTGGAAAAACCAGAACGTTACAATCACGTTTGTCGATTAAAACGGGCCCTGTATGGATGTCCCATCAGTGGGAAGATGTGGCACAAAGCACTGGAGAACGCTATCATTTCATTGGGCTATACTCGGTCCCCCATAGATCATTGCCTGTTCCACAGGGGGCTGAAAGATTGGGTGGAGTTACTCGTTATCTATGTGGACGATGTCCTGGTCACCAGCAGCAGAGGGGCTACATTTGCAGAGAATCAACTGGATGAGTTAGGAAAACTTTACAACATAAAGAAACTGGGGGTGGCATCGCATATCCTGGGGGTAGGAGTACACCAAGGGACCGGAGGCATCGTACTGGAGCAGCGATCCTACCTGGAGGGTATCCTGAGGGAGACTGACTATCTGAACGCGAAGCCTAGGAGTACACCTTGGGACGCCCATTATTCCGAAGACCAGACGGAACTAGAACCGGCACACACCGTGACCTATCGGAGAATCCTAGGACAGTTAATGTACCTTGCCACAGTGACCAGACCGGATATAACGTATGCTGTGGGACGTCTGAGTTCGGGAATAAGTTCTCCAACAAAGGGGTTGT
>PIVM01000528.1 GCA_003353945.1 Gammaproteobacteria bacterium | reverse complement strand
GGCATTTTAAATAATAGGACGCCGGAGGGTCTTGGAGGGCTGCAAAAACAGCCCAGGCATCATCGCAGTGTCGGCTATAATGGCTTGCTGGGCAAGGTTGGATGCCGGCTGACTTTGTGGATTTTCAATCAAAATACCTGTCAAGTGAAAAATTAATTATTTCGGAGCGGCATTGCTCCACCCCGGGTTATTGAGAAGTTACCCAATACGAAGCCGACGCTTTGAAAAAGATAACTTTGTTTGCAGCAAGTTTAAAAAGCAGTCATTCAGATGCCAATTGCAATGTGATGGTATTGATCAATATTAATCCGTTACAAGCCCTTAAATTATGCCGTTGGCGTAGGTTCTTAACTGGTGGGTAATTATGCACAAAGACTATCTGCTCATCAATCACGGGCGGTACTGGGTTTTATTTAAGTAACTGTTGTGCTGCAGCCCTTGAACTGACGACATCAACTTTCCACGTCGACTTGCTCGAAAACTCCCTGTAGTAGTTGACTAGTGCGGCTGCATCTTCAGCATTGGCTATAAAAATTAGACGTATCTCGGTATTGCTCAGTGATGAGGCATAGTTAAGGTGAATATGTCGGTCTAAGTCTTTCAAGTCGTAATCAATATCTGGTACTTGACTCAAGTCCACTACCACAACTTTCAAGCTGTCAAACAGAGGGTTGTTGTTGATCTCCCGGTAACTGTCATCCCAATCACGGGCTGTGAAAGGAGGCGTGTAGCGCACATCCAGCATTTGCTCAATCCATTGTAATTCGTAACCCATCGATTGCTTCCTGTGTCTCTATTCCAACTATTTTACTAATACTATTATCAAACTATATAGATCCGCACTAGACCTAGCAGCTACGAACAACTTCCAGTCTAGGGAAACAGTTGTATTATTATAGTGCATCTCAGAATACTACTCTGCTAGTGACATGAAATTAGTAGCTTGGCTTCCCGGTCCGGCAGCAATGCACTTTGTCATAAACTCCTTAATTATCCGACAATGCAGATTGGTCTTTGCTGTTGACACCGATAATCGTTCGAATACCACCATCATTACGCTTTGAATGGCCGCTTCAGTTTCAACCTTACACCGCGCGTTAAAAAAACAACGAACGTCAGCAACGGGTGATTTTCGGATATTTCCAACTTGGTAGATCAACTATTAGGCAGGGTCCGAGATTTGCCGACACTGAATGGCACAATTATCAGAAAAGGCTAAGCACAACATATAGTGGTTGGTGGAGCTAATAGGATAGCCCATTTATTCCTCCTATACTCGCAGACCTGCAGCTGAAGGCCGACGCCCCATTTACTTGCCTCTAAGGCAGGAGAGCAGGTGGGCCATGTAATGCAGGCTAGTGCCTGGCAAACGAGGGTAGAAACATCTACGCCCGAGGCCAAACACGATATACTGCCTGTTTTTGATAATACGGGTATCGACGGCATGTTCGATCAACAACACATACTTAAACTGGCCAACATGAAGATGCCCTTTGGCAAGTACCAGGGGCGTGTACTGGTGGATCTGCCGGACGAATATCTGCTGTGGT
>PIVM01000066.1 GCA_003353945.1 Gammaproteobacteria bacterium | reverse complement strand
CAAATGGGAGCAGAGCCTGCCCCGTGCAACGTTTTGGGTATATTGGAATATGTAAGCATTTGAACAACGAAGGTGAGGGAGCAGGGAGCAAGCGTAATTGGAAAATTTATTTTTTCCGCGGCCCTTATTGCACCCTACACTTTTTGTGGCGCCCTACTAAGATTTCTTGGTCTGCACCATACTGACCGCACGAAAAATCGCGCGAGCCTTATTCATCGTTTCCTTCCATTCCAGTGCGGGTATTGAATCGGCCACGATGCCAGCACCCGCCTGGATATTAAGCACGCCGTCCTTGATCACAGCGGTCCGTATGGCGATAGCCGTATCCATATTGCCATTCCATGACAAATAACCCACAGCACCACCGTAAACACCGCGCTTAACCGGTTCCAGCTCATCGATGATTTCCATCGCTCGTACCTTGGGCGCGCCACTTAAGGTGCCGGCGGGTAATACTGCACGCAACACATCAATGGCGGTTAATTCCGGTTTCAGGGCACCGGTCACATTCGAGACAATATGCATCACATGGGAGTAGCGCTCAACCATCATTTGATCCGTCACTTCAACCGAGCCGGTTTGTGCAACACGCCCCGCATCATTGCGACCCAAATCTATCAGCATCAGATGTTCAGCAATTTCCTTGGGGTCTGCCAACAACTCCTGCTCCATAGCCAGGTCTTCTTCTTCGGTATGGCCACGGCGGCGAGTGCCTGCGATGGGTCGTACCGTCACGACGCCGTTTTCGGACCTGGCCAGAATTTCCGGCGAGGAACCCACAATATGAAAATCGTCCAAATCCAGAAAATACATATAGGGTGACGGATTCAAAGAACGCAGCGCCCGATACAGGTTGATCGGTGGCTCATTAAAATCGAAGGATAAGCGTTGGGAAATCACCACCTGCATGGCATCTCCGGCCAGAATATACTCCCTGACATCCTCAACCGCCTTTTCAAAATCAGCTTGTTTGAAACCGGATTTAAAATCACTTTCCTCAATATTAGAACCGTCACTGGCGGATAAATCAATCGGCGTCAACAAAGGCGGCGCCGATGGCAGCTTTGCCACCAGCTCATCAAGGCGCTGCTGCGCCTGTTCATAGGCATCGGGTTCGACTGGATCGGCATGAACCACCAGATTCAAAGTACCTGCCAGATTATCGAAGACAAGCACCTCATCGGATACCATCAACAGAATATCCGGTGTATTCAGTTCATCCGGCGGTGTCGTATCCGCCAGTTTTTGTTCAACATAGCGCACCGTATCATAGGCGAAATAGCCCACCAGACCGCCGTGAAACTTGGGCATGCTCTCCAGCTCAGGCACTTTGAACTGGCGTTGAAAATACTCAACATAGGCCAAGGGATCACTTACTTGCTGTTTTTCGATCAGCTGCCCATCTTCCTCCAGGCGCACCTCATAGCCAAAAATTTTCAGCACCTTGCGACAAGGCAGTCCGATGATGGAGTAACGCCCCCATTTTTCACCCCCATGGACTGATTCAAAGAGATAGGAATAAGGACCGGCGGCCAGTTTAAGATAACTGCTGACAGGTGTATCAATATCCGCCAGCACCTGACGAATCACGGGGATACGGTTATAGCCTTGACTGGCCAGTTCGTTAAATAATTCAGGGGTCATGTAAAAATCCTTGGAGAAAGCGATAGTGAGTGACATCAAACAAATAAAAACACGTACTGCTGTAGGTTCACCAGAACAGGCTCACCAACGCCAGCGTGTAATCTGTCTCATTAATTGATGTTCTATCTCGCACCGATTTATCGTCAGCACAATGGTCTCCAAAGTTTCCGAACAAAGGGTTGCGGAAAAGACAAATTTTCCAAGGCCCTAAGTTCAAAGCCCTAAGTTCAAGGCCCTAAGATAGGTAAAAACGTTATTCCCAGCATTCTACCGAAGCCGGTCAATCCGGTACAGCACACAATTCTGCAAAATGATCTGCATAGGCATCAGCTTGCAATAAACTGAGATCTTCACCCTGATGATAACCATAGCTCAAACACAGTACTTTTACACCCGCAGCTTGAGCCGCCAGGATGTCATTGCGCGAATCGCCAACCATCAAGCATTGGTCCGCCGCAACCTGCAACCTTTGCATGGCATGATAAATCGGCAGGGGGTGAGGCTTTTTCTCTTTGAGGCTGTCACCACTCACCGTCAACTGAAAATAGGGGGCAATACCCAGATGACGAAGCAGCTTATCGGTAAAACGGCCTGGCTTGTTGGTCACACAAGCTAACTGAGAACCGTGATCGACCAAGTCAGCCAACACACTGGTGACACCCTCGTATAAGCAGGTTTTGTTCGTACAACAACGGTCATAGCTGTTGAAGAAAATTGGCATAGCCGAGTCAAGCAATCGCTCAGACAACACCTCCCATTCACTTTGAGAACGGTTCACGTTTTCGTTATTTTTTTCCGTCACAAGCGCCTCAAATAGCGCCCGCTTGACCAAACTACGCGCACCATCCCCCACCCAGCACCTGACCTTGTCTTCACTGACTGACCCATACCCTAATTCAGATAATACGCTATTCACGGCAGTACACAGGTCCGGCACGCTATCGGCCAGGGTGCCGTCCAAATCAAACAGCACAGCTTGCGGAAATTGCTGATTAAACAGCGCTGTGATCTTGCTCATAAGAACTCAACGGCTATTGATTGGAAGCGGCCGCCATCTCCTGCCGCATTTTACTGATCACTGCGGCATAATCCTCAGCACCGAATATGGCTGAACCGGCCACAAAGGTATCGGCACCCGCAGCGGCGATTTCACCGATATTATCGGCTGTAACACCGCCGTCGACCTCCAGTCGAATCGCCAGACCACTGTCATCAATTAATTGTCGTGCCTCACGTAATTTAGGCAGGGTTGATGGGATAAAGGATTGCCCGGCAAATCCCGGATTCACCGACATCAACAGAATCATATCCAGTTTATCCATGACATACTGACAGGCATCCAGACTTGATGCTGGGTTAAAAACCAAACCGGCCTTGCAACCGTGCTCTTTGATCAACTGTAAGGAACGATCAATATGTTCGCTGGCCTCAGCATGGAAGGTAATATAATCAGCCCCTGCGTTGGCAAACTCGACAATCAAGCTATCCACAGGTGAAACCATTAAATGCACATCGATTGGAGCCGTAACGCCATAGTTCTTTAAAGCTTTGCAGACCATAGGTCCCAGGGTAAGATTGGGCACATAATGATTGTCCATCACGTCGAAATGCACAATATCGGCACCAGCTGCCAATACCTGGTCAACCTGCTCACCGAGTCGGGCAAAGTCTGCAGAAAGAATAGAGGGTGCGATTAGATAGTCAGGCATGTTACGGCTGTCTCCAAGCGAATAGAATTTATCGCGTGGCATTTTACTGGAAATTCCGCTGGACTGCAGTAGCTGTTGACCTGCTACACTGTCATACATGATGAACTATTGCAGCAGGATGGACGGGACATCCTTTACATTTCCCAGGGCAGGATTCCATACAGTCCTGCTAATGACCTGCACATTGCTGTTTGCGTCACCTGTTTTCGCAGATGCTCGCCCACATTTACCTAATGAAAAACAACGCCTTGACTGGCTCGCCGCCTCTGTGGATGCCTCTCAGATTCAATGGTTGGAAGCAGAACAACGTTTTTTCTCCCTTTACGCAGAATCGCAAACCGGCCAGGTGAAAGGCGCCGTCATATTAATTCCACCGACTAGAGACCAGGTCGGCTGGCCCATTACCTTGAGGCGTTTATTAGAGTATCTTCCCAATTACGGCTGGAACACCCTGGCCATTAGCCTGCCAACGGCTAATACTAACGAGAGCAACAAAAGCAACTCCCCTGACACTAATTCAGAGCAGGCCACCGGTTCAAATTCAGAAAATTCAGAGACTGCTAATTCAGAGACTACTAATACAGAGACTACCGCAGACCAGTCCTCCAGCGTAAAGCACGACTCACCGCTTTACGCCACCACGAAACAACGTCTTTTCGCAGCACAGCGCTTTTTGAATGAAAAGGGACAATCCAATCTCATACTGATTGGTTTGGGCAGTGGTGCCTGGCAGGCAGCACACTTTGCCCAGACGAGCACATCAAAAGGGGACGAAAACCCTGAAGAGAACGCTCAAGGCTTGGCTTCCGCTAATCCTAGCAACAATACTAGCAACAATACTAGGACCAATAACACTAGAACCAACAACACTAGAACCAACAACACTAGAACCAACAACACTAGAACCAACAACACTGGGACAACCCGCGCAAGTGCAGCCCCTGTTCAAGCATTAATCATGATCAATGCGCTTAACCAACAACGTGCCGGAGATAAAAATCTGGCTGAAATCACCAAGGAGCTCCCCGTACGCATCCTGGATATTTTCCAGCCCATAAGCCCTGATCTATCACGAGATGCAAAAAAACGAGTTGCTATTATGCAGCGCTTTCCCGCAAATCGTTATCAACAGATTCGCCTACCACCAACACGCACTGAAACCGACGCTCGCAGCGATCCGGTCGTCAAGCGAATTCGAGGCTGGCTGGATCGCCATATGAGTGGTACTCGGATGAACGCTGTTTACCGTTGATCACTCAGAATAGAATCCAATTCCTCTAGCCGCTGCGGTGTACCCACATCACACCAGCGACCACCATAGTGCTCACCATTGACCCGCTTATCCCGCATAGCATCTCGCAGCAAGGGAGCCAATCTCTGCCCGATATAATGTTCTGGAGGCTGAGAAAACAGTTTTGGTGATATCACACTGATACCACTAAAAGTGAAAGCTTCATGCTTCTCATCAGGATTTGCCAGCACATTGGCCTTGGATGTCAGTGAAAAATCGCCCTGCAGATGATGCGTTGGGTTATCCACCAATACCAGATACGCAAGCGCGTGAGCCGGTAGTGCATCTTGCAGTTTCTCAAGCCGATAGTCACACCAGACATCGCCATTGACCAGAACGAAGGGGGAATCGCCCAGCAAAGATAGGGCCCTGGCAATACCTCCTGCCGTTTCCAGCGGTTTTTCTTCCCATGAATAGCAAATCTGCACACCGAAGCGACTACCGTCCCCAAGATACTCTTCTATTTGCTCGCCCAGGTGGGCCAAATTGATCACAAGTTCGGTTACCCCAGCTGCCGCCAGCGCCTCTACGTGAAATTGAATCAGGGGTTTTCCCGCCACCTTCAATAAGGGCTTGGGTGTGTTATCTGTCAGCGGTCGCATTCGCTCACCAAAACCGGCCGCCAGAATCATCCCCTTCATGCTATTGCCTCACTCCACCAGGGTTGTTTTCGAACAATGGGCATTAAGCGGCTCTCGAACCAATCATAAAATACGGCTAATTCGGGATAAAGAGAAGCTACTGAAAGTGTGTAGCGAATAACCAATGGCAAATCGTCCAGATAACCGTGTTTATTATCACGTAGCGACAGACGGGCAAAAATCCCCAATACCTTGATGTGGCGCTGCAGGCCCATCCAATCAAACCATTGTAAAAACACGTCGTCTTTCACCGATGCAAGCAACTGCTTCTGTTTTGCCTGTTCGGCATATTGTAAAGCACGTTCCCTGACAAAATTGTCCGGCCACTGCACATAGCAATCACGCAGTAAAGACACCAAGTCATACGTCAGCGGACCCATCACCGCGTCCTGAAAATCGATTGTGGCAAGCGAACCCGGTGGGATTATGGCTGTTGAACCAACCGGAGAACCAATCATCATAATATTACGTGAATGATAATCACGGTGCACAAATAGCTGGGGTTGCGCCATAGCACTGTCAATCAACAAGGAAAACACATTTTCCAGCAGCGCCTTTTCTTCTTCTTGAAGTGAATAATCCAGAGCACCTTCAACAAACCATTGCGGAAATAGAGCCATTTCCTGATGCAAAAACGCAGCAGAGTAGGCTGGCAGACTCAGGCTGGCCGTATCACCAGACTGCATTTTTATCAGCAGATCGATAGCCGCATCGTAATACCCGAATTTCGACGTTTCGTTTAGCAGGGGTAATAACAACTGATCACCAAGATCGCTAAGCAACAGATAGCCAGCCTGCAAATCGCTGGCAATGACTTGTGGAGCCGCAATGCCACGCTCCGAAAACCATGCACTAATGGCCACAAACTCCGCATTTTTTTCTGTTTCAGGTGGTGCATCCACAGCAATAAAACACTCGACTCCATGATGGACACGGAAGTAACGACGAAAACTGGCATCCCCCGAAAGCAATGCAATATTTACATCGCTCTGTGAATCCAACTGTTGAGAAACCCACTGCCTCAACCCATATTCTCTGTCCAATACTATCCCCCACCCCATGATCAGCCGTTTTTAACCCGGTTTCCTAGCTGCGATACGATTTTTTTGCGCATCATATAGCAGAATGTTTTATCATGCGCGCTTTATCAAGCAACCGATTGAGCCCGTGCTCCCCGGAGACACCATCCACAGCATCCACACAATGTCAATGCACTCCGCTGCCCGTACACTGCTGCTATTGGTGGTTCTTAGTGCATTGCACCTTGTCAGTATGCCTCTGTCAGCAGATACGGGGTGTACGCTAATACTTGACAAAAACACTCTCACACCAATCAATAACATGTCGACTGGCAGCTGCAACCAACGCTCTGTACCGAGTATGAAAGCCGCTGCCGCCAGCGCTGAAAAATTCGACTGGACCCCTCTGTCCGCACTACCTGATAGTCAGTCCTCCAAGATTAGTACGGGCTGTCATGGTGTTTATCAGGAACCGGCGAATCTCGGCCCAGAGGCGAAAACATCGCCAAACCAGGCGCCGCTTCGACTCTCAGCGGACAGCGTTAATTTTAAAGACAGCCAGCATATTGAACTAAAAGGCAATGTCGAAGTTTATCAGGGCACACGCAGGCTACGCAGCGACCAAGTCGATGTCGACAACAATGAAGGCACAGTTCAACTTTCAGGAAACGTCCAGGTGCGTGAACCGGGGCTTTTACTGCGAGGGACATCCGCCTCTCTTGACAACATCAAGCGAACCACCCGGATTGAACATGCCCAGTATCTGGTACACACTGCAAGAGCGCGGGGTGGCGCTGCACGCATCACCAGTAGAAGTGACCGGACCGTGTTATTAAAAGAAGGCTCTTATACGAGCTGCGAACCCGGTCACGATAGCTGGAGACTGGAAGCAGGCTTGATCAAACTTGATCCCAAGAACGGCTTTGGAAAAGCCAAAAATGCGCGTTTTCATATTAGAGATATCCCCGTCTTTTACTTCCCTTATGTCGAATTCCCCATCGACAGCCGCCGCAAAACCGGTTTGCTCTGGCCAACATTTTCTCAAACCAGCAACGGCGGTATCGATATTGCGACACCGGTTTATCTTAATCTGGCACCCAACTACGATGCTACGTTGGTACCACGATACATTAATACCCATGGATGGTTAACTGAAGTGGAAATGCGCTATCTTAATCCATTCAGTGACTGGATCATCGGTGGCGCCTATCTCAGTGGTGACGAAAAAGTGGGCGATCTTGAGGCAGAAAGTCATCCCAATCTTGATACCGAACGCTGGATCGGCCGCATACAAGAATCAGGCCCCTGGAATGACTATTGGTCAAGCTGGATAGACTACCAATCGGTCAGTGATGCCAGTTATCTTCGCGATCTGGGTACCACTGGCCTGGATGTGCGACGGGAAGTGCAGTTACAACAGTCAGCCGGTATTCGCTATAACGGTCCAAACTGGTCATTTCAAACCATGGCGGAGGATTACAAGGCACTGGTCGATGACGCCGATGTCGAAGAAAACTATACATTGGCACCACGATTTACATTACATCGCCAGCAAAACCAGGCTAATTTCCAGTTTACAACGCTACTTGACCTGGAGTACTCATTTTTTGAACACGACAGCAAACCTCGTGCGCATCGGCTCTATGCCGAACCCGGTCTCAGCTATCCAATGAACTGGATGGGCGGTTTTTTGATTCCCAGCGTCAAACTGAAGCACACGCATATATCACTGAACGATTCCAATGATATAAGCGCAACAGGCATAGTATCTCAAGGAGACGTTGATACCACGGTCAACACCTTCAGCTTCGATAGCGGTCTGTTTCTTGAACGCGAATGGATTGGCACTCGACATGCCTGGCTGCAAACATTAGAGCCACGCCTGTTTTATTACTACGCGGATTTTGTCGATCAAAGCAATCTGCCCGTCTTTGACAGCGATCTTTTTACCTTCCAATACAATCAGCTTTTTAGAGAGAATCGTTTTAGCAGCTATGACCGCATCGGTGACGCAAACCATCTTTCCTTGGGTCTTACCAGTCGATTGTACGCGCAGGATACTGGCGAAGAAGTGTTTTCGGCGGGCATTGGACAGATTTTATATTTTGAGGACCGGCGTGTATCGCTTAATGACAACGATCTAACAGCCACCAGCATGAACGACATGGCGTATAAACAACATTTTCGCAATGCTTCGGATATCGTCGGCAAATTACAGTGGAAACCAAACAATAACTGGGCAATACTCGGCAATTATATTCATGATCCCTACAATAAAAAAACACAGGAAGGCGGTATCAACCTGCAATTTGTTGGCAAAGAATATAACCTGTTCAATATTGCTTATCGCTACAAACGACAACAGCCCGTTACTGATACATTAGGCAAGCTGATCAACGCGGATACGGAACAAACCGATATTTCCACTGTCATTGCCCTAAACCGGCAATGGAGTCTGTTTGCCCGCTGGAACTACGATATGACTGATCATCACAGCATTGAGGATATCAGTGGTGTAGAATTCGATAATTGCTGTTGGCGTGCTCGTCTGGTTTACCAACGCGAACGTGAAAGTTTTATCAACGACAAACCCAAAAATGAGACTGATCCGCTTGAATACGACTTTGCCGTCTTCCTGCAGATTGAATTTAAAGGCCTTGGCAGTGTTTCCGACAACGTATCGGCACTACTGAGCGAAAGTATTCCGGGATTTATAGAACGTGAAAAAAACTCTCTTTAAGACCAGTGTATCTATCTTTTTTGCACTCGCCTGCAGCTTCTCAGTCTGGGCCGAAACCCAGATTCTCGATAATGTGATCGCCATTGTCGATAGCGATATCATTTCCAAATCTGGGCTTGATGCCCGTGTGCAACAGATTCAGACCAGCGCAAAAAAGCAGCAATCTCGCCTACCACCAGCAGATATGCTACGCCAGCAAGTGCTCGATCGCCTGATTGTTGAAAGCATTCAGATGCAAATGGGAGAGCGCGCAGGGGTTCGCATCAGCGATGCCGCACTGACAGAGACAATGGAAAATATCGCCGACAATAACGGGATGACGCTGACCGAATTTAAACGCACCCTGGAAGCCGACGGCATGTCCTATAGCGACACGCGCGAGCAGATCCGCAGGGAGATGATCATTAACCAGGTACAGCAAGGCAATCTTAATCATCGCATCCAGGTAACCGATCAGGAGGTGGAAAATTACCTTGCCTCCGTCGATGGCAAAGAACTGTCAGGCGGACAATACCACTTGGCACATATCCTGTTTTCTTTGCCCAGTAGCGCCAGCGAAAAGCAGGCAAACCACCTGCAAGATACCGCGCAAGAACTCAGTCGGCAGCTTAACGCTGGCAAAATTGATTTTACCAGCGTCAGCGAAAATGGTCAGTTCGCCGGAATTGAGCTGCAAACCAGCGATCTGGGCTGGCGAAAAAGCAAGGATATTCCCAGTATTTTCACAGGCTACGCTCCTCGCTTAAAACCTGGAGAAGTCTCTACCCCCATTCGAAGCGCCAGTGGCTTTCACCTTATCCAATTGATCGACAAACGCGGTGGCAGCGGGCAGATCGTAGAACAAACCCATGCCCGGCATATCCTGATAAAACCTTCAAAAATTCGTTCTGAAAGCCAAGCACAAGAACTGGCAGCAGAACTACGCTCTAGAGCACTTGAAGGAGAGGAATTTGCAGAACTAGCCAAGCTCTATTCCGAAGATCCTGGCAGCACGCTACAGGGTGGTGATCTGGGTTGGTCCAGCCCTGGACAATTCGTCCCGATTTTCGAACAGACAATGGCCACGCTTAAAGAAAACGAGATTAGCGAACCATTTAAGAGCCAGTTTGGCTGGCACATCCTGCAGGTTCTTGAACGCCGCCAGCATGATGTCAGCATGATGCGCTGGCAGAACATAGCGCGCAATAAGATTCACCAACGCAAATTCAATGAAGAGCTGCAGAGCTGGCTGGTGAAAATTCGCGACGAAGCCTTTGTTGAATTCAAATAGTGATGAGTTCAAGTAGTAACTCCATGAGCTGTTATCGACTTGCTGTCACACCGGGCGAACCCGCCGGCATTGGGCCGGACCTACTGGTCAGGCTGGCGCAATTGGCTCAATCTCATGAATATGTCGTCTTTGCCAGTGGCGAATTATTGCATCAACGTGCACAACAACTTGGCCTGCCCCTGACCTTGCGCAACTACCAACCCACTCATAAACCAGCAGCACTCAAGGCAGGGGAACTGTCTGTATGCGATATACCCCTGGCTGCGCCTAGCGATCCAGGCATACTCAATCCTAACAACGCCAGCTACGTTCTCGATACTCTCAAACAAGCAACCGAACACTGTCTGGCAGGCCACTGCCAAGCGTTGGTAACAGCGCCAGTCCATAAAGGTGTGATCAATGATGCGGGTATCCCATTTTCTGGGCATACCGAGTATTTCGCTGAACTGACCAAAACACCCCGAGTCGTTATGATGCTGGCGACGGAAGGACTGCGCGTTGCACTGGCCACCACCCACCTTCCCTTGCAATCGGTTCCAGGGGCCATCACGACAGAACTATTAGAAGAAATTATCAGCATTTTACATCAAGACCTAAAAACAAAATTCGGCATTAATAATCCGACAATCCTGGTGGCCGGATTAAACCCCCATGCCGGAGAGGGCGGGCACCTGGGCACAGAAGAACGTGATGTGATAGAGCCGCTACTGCATCGCCTTCGTCAACAGGGATTTCAACTGATCGGCCCCCTGCCAGCAGATACCTTATTTACCGACAAGTATCTTGATCAGGCCGATGCGGTGCTGGCAATGTATCACGACCAAGGTTTACCCGTTCTAAAGTACAAAGGCTTTGGCCGGGCCGTCAATATCACACTCGGTCTGCCCTTTATCCGTACATCCGTCGATCACGGCACCGCTTTGGATTTGGCGGGCACCGACAAAGCCGATCAAGGTAGCTTGCAGACTGCCCTTTCCTATGCCATCGATATGATACAAAGACGCCAGGAATACAGCGCATGACAGCAAAACCAGCTCCACATCGGGCCAGAAAACGCTTTGGCCAGAACTTCCTGCGCGATGAATCGGTGATAAGGCGCATTGTTGCCGCCATTCACCCCCTCGCTAAAGATCATGTTGTCGAAATCGGGCCAGGCCGGGGAGCATTGACCGCAGCACTGCTGGAAAAGTTGGACTCTCTTCAAGTCATTGAACTTGATCGCGATCTAATTCCTATTCTCCAGCAGAAATTTTCCTCACACACAGGTCTGCAAATTCATCAGGGCGATGCGCTCAAATTCGATTTTTCCAGCCTGCATACCCCCCCTCAACCGCTGAGGATTATCGGTAATCTACCCTATAATATCTCGACTCCACTATTGTTCCATCTATTGCAATTCCATGAGTTAATCAGCGATATGCACTTTATGTTGCAAAAGGAGCTTGTACAACGCCTCGCAGCTGATCCTGGCAATAAACACTATGGCCGCCTCAGTGTAATGGCCCAATATTACTGTGCGATTGAGTCCTTGTTTGAGGTTGCTCCCAGCGCCTTTTCGCCAGCACCCAAAGTCAACTCTGCCATTGTACGATTGACACCCAAGCCGGCTTCCACTGCCGTGACCAATATCGCCACACTCGACAGGCTGTTACGGGCCGTATTCGGACAACGCCGCAAGACATTGCGTAACTCACTGAAAAACCTGCTCACCACTGAACAATGTGAAATACTATGTGAAACACTGCCTGTTGATCTAGGCCAACGACCCGAGCAACTGACACTGGATGCCTTTGTGTCAATTAGCAATTTTATTGACCAGGAAACCCATCCCCAGGAACTCAGCTAATGAATATCCACCCCGACATTGATATCCTGATTAATATGGAATACTTAGAGAACGAATCAGAACCGGAACGAAAGCGTTTTCTGTTCAGTTACACTGTCACCATCACCAACCAAGGAAAGCACCCGGTTCGTCTACTAGATCGCTACTGGTGTATCACCGATGCCAACGAACACATTCAGGAAGTCCATGGAGAAGGCGTTATTGGCTTGCAACCGGATATCGAAGTGGGCAAAAGCTTTCAGTATACCAGCGGCGCAATGCTGGAAACGGCGGTCGGCACAATGGAAGGTTATTACGGCATGATGACGGCAGATGGCGAAATGTTTAACGCCAAAATCCCACCCTTCACACTCGCGGCTCCCAACCGGCTACATTAATATGGCCACCTATGCCGTTGGGGATCTTCAGGGTTGCCTGCAACCACTTAAATGTGTCCTCAAACAAGTCAATTTCAACTCAGAAAAAGATCAACTCTGGCTGGTTGGCGACCTGGTTAACCGTGGCCCTGAATCTTTAGATACACTGCGTTTTCTAAAAAGTCTTGGTCCCTGCGTAACCACCGTGCTTGGCAACCACGACCTTCATCTGTTAGCAATCGCTCATGGTCAGCAGACACTGCGCAATAAGGACACATTGAAAGAAATCCTACAAGCCCCTGATGCCGATGACTTGATCGCGTGGTTACTTAAGAAACCGCTCATACACCATGACAAACAGCTAGGCTATGCAATGGTCCATGCGGGCATCCCTCCCCAATGGAGTTTGAAAAAGGCAAAAAAATTAGCCAAAGAAGTACAGCTTATGCTCACCAGCCGTCAAGCAACAAAATATTTTGCTTCGATGTACGGAAATGAACCCTACCTGTGGCATGATGATTTGTGTGGCGGCGAACGCCTGCGTGTCATAACTAACTACTTAACTCGTATGCGTTTTATCTACCCTGATGGCAGCCTTGATCTTACTAATAAGGCATCACCCGGCAAGGCATCACCAGGCACCTTGCCCTGGTTTTTACACCCGACACGCAAGGCGAGGAAACATAAGCTGATTTTTGGCCATTGGGCAACCCTGCAAGGCCTGGTTGATCAACCTCATCTCTATGCATTGGACACCGGATGCGTATGGGGCGGCGGCTTAACAATGATGAAACTGAAGAACGAAAAACGTATCCATTGCGACTGTCCTGCGCAAAATTAACAGCCCTGCGCAAAATAAACAGCCCGAATCAGCCGCAACGGCAGCCACCAACTACGAATTAATAAGCATCCATTCAATACATAATAATAACCACGCTTTTTTATATACCTTCGAGTCCTATAAGACACTCAGAACTTTTTCTTCTTAGTGATCTTCTATGCATGTTGTGGTTAAACCGCCTCAATACAAAACTGTCAACTCTTTCAACTTCAAAACGTGAATATAGATGAGTTGAAACTCTTTTCCAATTAGCCGTTCTAAGGCTAACAATATATCGATATAAACAAAACTTAAACTGGCTGTCTATGTGATAGTGACTATGCTTAATTTATAGCTTTAGACTTATTTGTGGCCGCCGTTATTCCATAAAAAATTGCATAGCTTTATGTAATGAGTACCGCAAAAACAACTGATAAAAGCGGAAAAGACAGCCGGGAGAATTTGGGTATGACAATTTTTCAGCACTACCAAACTCGATACGATTCAACCACGGAAGAAGAATACAGTTTGCAAGAATATCTGGATCTTTGTAAAAAAGACCCATCTGTTTACGCCAGTGCTGCTGAAAGATTGCTAATGTCCATTGGTGAACCCGAAATGGTGGATACAGCCAAAGACCCTCGTCTCAGCAGGATCTTTTCCAATAAGATCATGAAACGTTACAAAGCCTTCGAAGACTTCTATGGCATGGAAGAGGCTATCGAACAAATCGTCTCCTATTTCCGGCACGCCGCACAAGGACTTGAAGAGAAAAAACAGATTCTCTATCTACTCGGCCCAGTTGGAGGAGGAAAATCGTCTCTGGCCGAAAAACTAAAATCACTGATGGAAAAAGTACCCATATACATCATCAAGGGCTCTCCTGTATTTGAATCACCTCTGGGCCTTTTCGATGCGGATGAAGATGCAGGCATCCTGCGTGAAGAATACAATATACCGGAGCGATATATTAGGACAATCATGTCGCCCTGGGCAGTGAAACGGCTACACGAGTACAACGGTGACATCAGCCAGTTCAGAGTCATCAAACTCTACCCCTCTCGCCTGGACCAGATAGCCATTACCAAAACTGAACCTGGTGACGAAAACAACCAGGACATATCTTCGCTCGTTGGCAAGGTGGATATCCGAAAACTTGAAGACTTCCCTCAAAATGATCCAGACGCCTATAGTTTTTCCGGCGGTTTGTGCCGGTCTAACCAGGGCATCATGGAGTTTGTTGAGATGTTCAAGGCACCCATCAAAGTACTTCATCCTTTGTTGACTGCAACACAGGAGGGTAACTACAACAGCACCGAGGGCCTAAGCGCTATTCCCTTTGATGGCACCATATTGGCGCACTCAAACGAATCAGAATGGCAGGCATTTAAAAACAACAAAAATAACGAAGCATTTATAGATCGCGTCTATATTGTCAAAGTACCCTACTGCCTGCAGGTTTCTGAAGAAATCAGAATTTATGAAAAACTGTTACATGACAGCTCCCTGTGCAAAGCGCCTTGTGCACCTGATACCCTGCGCATGCTTTCACAGTTCAGCATTCTTTCACGATTGAAAGTACCCGAGAATTCCAATCTCTATTCAAAAATGAAAGTATACGATGGTGAAAGCCTCAAAGACACTGATCCCAAGGCAAAATCCATTCAAGAATATAAGGATAATGCGGGCGTCAATGAGGGAATGGATGGTTTGTCCACGCGTTTTTCATTCAAAATTCTATCCAAGGTTTTTAATTTTGATTCTACCGAAATCGCTGCCAACCCAGTGCATCTGTTGTATGTACTTGAACAGCAGATTGAACAGGAGCAATTTCAGCCCGAAATTCAAGAGCGTTTTCTCAGCTATATAAAGGAATACATCACGCCACGCTATGTCGAATTTATCGGCAAGGAAATCCAAACCGCTTATCTGGAGTCCTATTCCGAATACGGACAAAATATTTTTGACCGTTATGTCACTTATGCGGATTTCTGGATTCAGGATCAGGAATACCGAGATCCAGAAACTGGCGACATACTGGACCGCCCTGCCCTAAATGAAGAGCTGGAAAAAATTGAGAAGCCAGCAGGCATTAGCAATCCAAAGGATTTCCGCAACGAAATTGTCAATTTCGTCTTGCGAGCTAGAGCAAACAATAACGGCAAGAATCCCAAGTGGAACAGTTACGAAAAGCTTCGCGCTGTCATCGAGAAAAAGATGTTTTCCAACACGGAAGATTTACTACCCGTTATCTCATTCAGCACAAAGGCATCAACCGATGACAGGAAAAAGCATGATGACTTTGTCAATCGCATGGTCGAACGCGGCTACACCGAAAAACAGGTTCGCCTGCTATCGGAGTGGTATCTGCGAGTGAGAAAATCACAGTGATCGCGCTGCAGTTTATCAGAGTTTGATGTAACTATGATGAGATGAAAGGTGTGCTGATTTGAGTTTTATTATTGATCGTCGTCTGAGTGGAAAAAACAAAAGCGCTGTTAATCGTCAGCGTTTTTTGCGTCGTTATCGTCAACACATCAAAAGAGCTGTTGCCGAATCCGTTGGCAAGCGTAGCATTACGGATATTGAAACCGGTGAGAGGATATCCATTCCAAGTAAAGATGTTAGCGAACCTATCTTTAATCATGGTCCAGGCGGTGAGCGCACTATTATCCATCCTGGAAACAAGGAGTTCATAACAGGCGATACGTTTCCCAGACCCCCCGGTGGTGGAGGCGGAGGTGCCGGCGAAGGCAATGCATCCAATACCGGCGAAGGTATGGATGATTTTGTTTTTCAGATAACACAGGAAGAATTTCTTGACTTCATGTTTGAAGACCTCGAATTGCCCAATCTTGTAAAAAGACAACTGGCAGGCACCGAGGCCTTTAAATATGTCCACGGTGGCATTAGCAATGTCGGCACACCGAATCAAATCAATATTGTCCGCACACTGCGCAACGCCCATGCCAGACGCATGGCGCTTTCCGGGGGTAAACGACGGCAAATTCGCCAACTCGAACAAGAGATACAAGAGCTGGAGGAAAATCATAATCACCCGCAGGATGATCAGCGCATTAACGGTTTGAAAATCGAGCTGCAGGAACTTAAAGAACGCATCAAGCGCGTTCCCTTCCTGGATGATTTTGACCTCAAGTACAACCTCAATATCAAGCAACCGTTGCCAAGTTCAAAAGCCGTGATGTTCTGCATTATGGACGTATCCGGCTCAATGAATCAGGCCACCAAGGACATGGCCAAACGTTTTTTCATCTTGTTATACCTGTTCCTGCAACGTAACTACGACCATACCGAAGTCGTATTTATCCGCCATCACACCAGCGCAAAAGAAGTTGATGAAGAAGAATTTTTTTACTCGCGTGAAACTGGCGGCACGATTGTTTCCAGCGCATTGAAGTTGATGAAGGAAATCATGACCGATCGTTTCCCGATAGAAGAGTGGAATATTTATGGCGCACAGGCCTCGGACGGGGATAACTGGAATGACGATTCGTCCACTTGCTATAATATTCTCAACAACAAAATCATGCCACAGGTACAACATTTCTCGTATATTGAAATCACCCCCAGAGAACACCAGGCGCTATGGCGTGAATATGAACAGGTCCAAGGGTGTTATCCTGACAGCTTCGCTTTGCAGCAAATTGTTCAGATAGCCGATATTTATCCGGTTTTCAGGGAGCTGTTTCATAGGAGAATCGCATGAGGAAGGAGCCCATCTCCACCAGCTCCGAATGGACTTTTGAACTGATCGAACGTTACGATCAGGAGATTGGTCGCATTGCCGAATCATTCAAGCTCGATACCTACCCAAACCAAATCGAAGTGATCAGCTCTGAGCAAATGATGGACGCCTATGCCTCATCAGGCATGCCCGTCAGCTATCATCACTGGTCCTACGGCAAACACTTTTTAAATACTGAACGTGGCTATAACCGCGGCCAAATGGGACTGGCCTATGAGATTGTCATCAATTCCAATCCTTGCATTGCTTATCTGATGGAAGAAAACACCTTGACTATGCAGGCATTGGTGATTGCACATGCCTGCTACGGCCACAACTCGTTTTTCAAAGGAAATTATCTCTTTAAAGCCTGGACAGACGCAGATTCAATCATCGATTATCTGGTGTTTGCACGTAACTACATTGACCAATGTGAGGAACGTTATGGTGTTGGGAAAGTGGAGTCTCTTCTCGATTCCTGTCATGCCTTAATGAATTATGGCGTTGACCGATATAAGCGACCTTATCCCATTTCAGCCGAAGAAGAGCGCCAACGCCAAAAAGAACGTGAAGAAGCACTACAACAACAGGTCAATGATTTGTGGCGCACCATTCCTAAAGGCGAATCAAAAGAAGAGACTGATACACTAAACCGTTACCCAACTGAGCCACAAGAAAACCTGCTGTATTTTATTGAAAAAAATGCGCCGTTGCTTGAACCCTGGCAACGCGAATGTGTGCGAATCGTTCGAAAAATCGCCCAGTACTTTTATCCTCAAAGACAAACACAGGTAATGAACGAAGGCTGGGCTAGCTTTTGGCACTATAACCTATTGCATCAACTCTATGATGAGGGCCTTGTCAACGAAGGTTTTATCATGGAATTTTTACAGTCTCACAGTAGCGTCATTTACCAACCGCCTTTTGACAGTCCCTATTACAGTGGTATCAACCCCTATACCCTGGGCTTCAATGCGATGATGGATATTAAACGGATCTGTCAACACCCGACTCCAGAAGACAAGCAATGGTTTCCCGATTTTGCCGGTAGCGATTGGATTGAAACAATACACTTCGCCATGCAGAATTTTAAAGACGAAAGTTTTATTCTGCAGTTTTTATCACCAAAAATCATTCGGGATCTTAAATTGTTTGCCATTTTGGATGATGATACACGCAACGAATTTGAAGTGAAGGCTATCCATAATGACCAGGGCTATCAGGCTATTCGCTCAATGCTAGCCAGTCAGTACAATCTGGGAGATAAGGAACCCAACATACAGGTTTATAACGTCAATATCCGCGGGGACCGTTCCATGCACTTGCGGCATATGCAACATAATCGAAAACCTCTTGATGACAATACCGATGAAGTACTAAAACATCTTCATAAACTGTGGGGGTTTGACATTCATCTTGAATCTGTCCAGGGTGATACGGTCACGGCAAGCTACCACTGTCCTCCTGAGCCATCCGGAAAATAGTGTCATACGGCCTTTTTCTCTCTCCCCCTGAAATTGTCGCTGATTTCATAACTTCTTTCACGTAAACTAATCTAGAAACAAATTCGAATGGCGTTCACTTGTGCACTCTACATACGAAACTTCAATGGTGCAATGCGCAAGCTTATTGCACCCTACGTCGGTTACTCATGCTGTTGCAGAACGTAATTTAATGGCATTACGTAGAGAGAGGGACTTTCTGTATGAGCGCTAACTAAGCGCCATTCGTTACAACTACCATAACAGTTACCACCCTAACAATTACCACCCTAACAATTACCACCCTAACAATTACCACCCTAACAACAGGCCTGTTTTATCTATCATGAAAATCTACTTGGTCGGCGGCGCCGTCAGAGATAAATTACTCGCTTACCCATTCCATGAGCGTGACTGGGTCGTTGTTGGAGCAGGCGCAGAACAGTTGTTAAAACTGGGTTATCAGCAGGTGGGACGCGACTTCCCGGTTTTTCTCCACCCCAACACAAAGGAAGAATATGCGCTGGCCCGCACCGAAAAAAAAGCCGGTAGTGGCTACACGGGCTTTCTCTGCGAAAGTGGGCCGGAGGTATCACTAGAAGAAGATTTGAAGCGACGGGACCTAACCATCAATGCCATGGCAGAAGATGATAATGGTCGCATTATTGACCCTTACGGCGGACAAAAAGACCTGCGCGAAAAACGTTTACGCCATGTTTCGAACGCCTTTATTGAAGATCCGCTGCGCGTACTACGCGTTGCTCGCTTTGCTGCCCGCTATGCTTACCTTGGTTTTTATATTGCAGATGAAACCCAGCAACTTATGCACCATATTGCGCAATCTGGTGAGCTAAATCATCTCGTCAGCGAACGTATCTGGAAAGAAACCGAACGCGCCTTGAGCGAACAATCGCCCATCGTTTTTTTCCAGGTCCTGCGTGATTGTGGTGCTCTGCGTGTTATATTTCCTGAACTTGATCAGCTCTTTGGCATTGAGCAGCCTAAAAAACACCACCCAGAAATTGATTGTGGCATTCACAGCCTGATGGTCCTGCAACAAGCCTCTCGCCTATGTGACCACCCGGCTGTTCGCTTCGCTGCGCTGATTCATGATCTGGGCAAAGGTTTGAGCAACCCCGATTATCTACCCAGGCACAGTGGCCATGAAAGTGCTGGCCTGCCCTTAATCAATCAGTTATGTGAACGCATTCGCGCACCTAAGGAGTATTTACAACTGGCGTTGCTAGTCGGTGAATACCACAGCCACTGCCATCGCGCTTTGGAATTGAAACCTAAAACAATACTCAAACTTTTCAGCGCTATTGACGTTTTCCGCCGCCCCCAACGACTAGAGCATTTTTTACTAAGCTGTGAAGCCGATGCCAAAGGCCGTAGAGGTTGCACAGAAAAACCTTACCCTCAAGCCGATTTTTTGCGCCGCTGCGCCTATCGCTGCGCCAATATTCAACCCGGTGCACTCATAGAACAGGGACTGAGCGGTAAAGCCCTTGGGGAGGCGATTTACAAACAACGTCTTTTGCAAATCGAAGAAGTAAAAGCAACGACGAGGAGTCTGTCCGCACCATCGAACGGTCCATCAAAGAACGGAGGCTCGAAACAAAATGCCTAAAGTCGCCCTTATCACCGGCGCAGCCAAGCGAATCGGCTCTCAACTGGTAAAACATTTGCACGCCAAGGGCTTCAACATCGTACTGCATTACCGCGAATCAGAGCACGAGGCAAATGCCCTTGCTAACACTCTCAACCAACAAAGGTCCAACAGCGTGTGCTGCCATCAGGCAAACCTGGAACGCACTGATTCTATTAAACACTTGGCAGACAAAGCACTCTCGGCCTGGGGATCAATTGATACCTTAATTAACAACGCCTCTGATTTTTTTCCAACCCCTATCGGCAGTGTTACTGAAGATCAATGGCAACAGCTAATCGACAGCAATCTGAAAGGCCCTTTTTTTCTATGTCAATCGCTAACGCCCGCACTGAAAAACAGCCACGGCTGTATCGTTAATATCATCGATATTCATGCGGAAAGACCCATGAAAAATCATACCGTTTATTGCATAGCAAAAGCGGGACTGGCAATGATGACCAAATCACTGGCCAAGGAACTGGCGCCAGAGGTCAGGGTGAATGGCATTGCGCCGGGCGCAATTCTCTGGCCTGAGCAAAACCAATTAAATGCACAAGTGCAAAACGACATTCTGCAGCGTGTTGCCCTTGACTGTAACGGCACTCCTGAAGATATCGCTCAAACAGCCTTGTTTCTTATCGAACAGGCGCCCTACATTACAGGGCAGATACTGTCAGTTGACGGTGGACGCACGATCTATCAGTAGTCTGTCAGAAAACAGAGCTAACAATTCCAGCAGTGGAGAAACTCACTTCGCCACTGAAATTTGCTTACCCTGCCAATAAAAATCCACAGGCCAAAGTGGCTGTAACTCTTTGTCAAACTGCTGCCAAAGGGTTTTGTAAGGACTTCCCAATTGCGGATGTCTCTGCTCACCGGCCAGCTCGCTTAGCGGTTTTAACACAAATGCGTATTGCGTGATTTCCGCACGCGGTATTTTAGTTTTCTCAACCAGACCACTGAAATTGTCATAAAGGAGAATATCAATATCCAGGGTTCTGGAGCTGAACTTTAAGCCGTTACGCTGACGACCGTTGTCTGTTTCTATTTGACGCAAACCCGCAGAAAGGTCCGAAACTGAAAGCGAAGTCGAAAACCCCACGGCAAGGTTAAAAAATGGATCGCCTTCAAACCCAATCGCCTCGCTCTCATAGACGGTAGAAATGGACAATGTACCAAATTTGTCCTGCAGCGCATCCAGCGCAGCCGTAATATGCTGACATCGCTCAATATTACTGCCGACACTTAAATAAACTTGCGCCATCTAACAGCGAACTCCCCGCTCAATAACAACACCCACATCTCGAGCGCCTCGCACCGCCCCCGGCTTGCCCAAGCGCAATCTTAACCATGGCACTTGAAATTCTTTCTGTACTATTTCGGCGATCTGCTCTGCCATGGTTTCCACCAGCCTGAATTCGCTTTGTTCAATGAACACCGCCACACGTTTAGCCACCGCCTTATAATTAAGGGTATCTTCAATTTGGTCCGTTTGTGCCGCTCGACGAATATCCGTCGCCATTTCCAGATCAAGGCTGACGGTTTGCTTCACCTCACGCTCCCAATCAAATATCCCGATAATGGTTTCGACCTTCAATTCATTGATATAAACAATATCCATTCCGATGCCTTCATCACCTTATCGTTTTTTATTAATTCAATCGACAATCAACAGTCAACAATCAGGCCATACACTATTCAGATTAACTCAATGGCGCCAACTCCGTCATCGGCCATCGAGGCCTGACTTCGATGCTCAAATCTTCACCCTGGCCAGCCAGCAGACGCTGACAACCCGCATAGGCAATCATTGCGCCATTATCAACACAAAATTTTGGCCTGGCATAGAACAATTCGGCCTGCTGTTTTTTTACCATTTCGCCCAATGCCAATCGAAGTTCTTGATTGGCGCTAACACCACCGGCAATAATTAAACGTGAGATACCGGTCTGCTGCAAAGCCCGCCGACATTTGATCACCAGTGTATCGACCACAGCCGATTGAAAAGCCGCTGCAATATCCGCTTTGATTGATTCCGGCAAATTATCACCGTATTGTTGACGAGATGCCTGAACCGTATTCAGCGTAAAGGTTTTCAAGCCGCTGAAACTAAAGTCCAAACCGGGCCGATTCACCATGGGGCGGGGAAAGTTAAAACGCTTGCCATCCCCGCGCTGCGCCAAAAGCGCCACATTAGGACCACCCGGATAGGATAACCCCAGCATTTTTGCCGCTTTATCGAAGGCTTCTCCTGCCGCATCATCCACGGATTCTCCTAACATCTCGTACACGCCTGGTCCAGACACCTCAACCAACTGCGTATGCCCACCTGACACCAGTAAGGCGACAAAAGGAAATGCGGGTGGATTTTCTTCCAGCATCGGCGCCAACAAATGGCCCTCCATATGGTGCACCGCCATTGCGGGCACGCCCCATGAATAAGCCAGGGATCGGCCAATTGCTGCACCCACCATCAATGCCCCTACCAAACCGGGCCCCGTCGTATAGGCAATACCACCAATATCATCCGCCGTAGAATCCGTTTCTGCCATAATCTCCTTAATTAGCGGCAGTGTTTTACGAATATGATCACGTGAGGCCAACTCGGGTACAACGCCACCATATTGCCGGTGAAGATCAACCTGGCTATACAGTACGTCGCCCAGCAAGCCCCGCTCACTGTCATAGACTGCGATGCCCGTCTCATCACAAGAGGTTTCTATACCAAGAACCCGCATGATTCCGTTTTTCCTGTATTTTTTGCAGGTTGGGCATCATACTTCCCATACGCAAATAGCGCCAGGTGGACACCCTGTAAAAGTTACCTGATTTGCCCTGTAAAGTTTTTGCATTTAACCGCAGATCAGTATAGAATTTCGGCCCCTTACTAATGGGTCGCTTGAAATCGACTGTAACCCATTGATTTACATTACTGAGTTAAAGGATATAGGTTAGGTTTAATGCCTTCTGTAAAATTAAAAGATAACGAACCCTTCGATATTGCACTGCGCCGCTTCAAGCGCTCCTGTGAAAAAGCCGGCGTTTTAGCTGAAGTACGTCGCCGCGAGTTCTATGAGAAGCCCACATCGGTACGCAAGCGCAAGGCAGCGGCAGCAGTGAAGCGCCATGCCAAGAAGGTACAACGCGAAAACCGTCGCCAGCAGCGACTGTACTAAGCGCCTACCCTGTCGGCGCCTCCTTCCACACACCAGCGCACAGCGTATGTCTGAAGCCAACCTGAAAGCACGCATCACCGAAGCGATGAAAGATGCTATGCGTGCAAAAGACAAAAAACGTCTTGGCGTTATCCGTCTCATATTGGCGGAGGTCAAGCGTATTGAGGTGGACGAACGCATTGAAATACCCGACAACAGAATGCTGATGGTGCTGGATAAAATGATCAAACAGCGCAGAGATTCCCTAAAGCAGTTCGAGCAGGCCAAGCGTCAAGACCTGGCAGATCAGGAAAGTTTCGAAATCAGCGTTATCCAGGAATATCTACCCCAATCATTAACAGCAGACGAAATCACCACTCTGATCGAACAGGCTATCGCGCAAAGCGGCGCTGAATCGGTCAAAGATATGGGCAAGGTGATGGGCGTACTCAAACCTCAACTACAAGGTAAAGCCGATATCGGTGCCGTTAGCGCCCAGGTAAAAGACCGCCTTCTCAACTAATACCGTCTTCTCAACCCATCTTCTCAAGTTAGACACTGCCCCACCGACGCTTGTCTTGTTATACTGAAATTCGGTATTTTCCTAAGCTAACTGCATCCCATGGCCGGACGTATTCCCCAATCCTTTATTGATGACCTGCTCGAACGCGCAGATATCGTGGAGGTTATCGACGCAAGAGTCTCTCTTCGCAAGACGGGACGAAATTATACAGGCCTATGCCCCTTCCACAATGAAAAAACGCCGTCCTTCAGCGTTAATCCCGATAAACAGTTTTATTATTGTTTTGGCTGTGGTGCCGGAGGTAATGCACTCGGTTTTCTGATGGATTATGAGCGCCTGGACTTTCCCCAGGCAATTGAACAACTCGCACACCATCTTGGATTGGAAGTACCCCGGGAAGACAGCGCCGACCTGCCACGAACACAACAACGACGTGACATGTTTGGCTTGCTGGATAAAGCGGCCAACTTCTACCAACATCAGCTCAAAGACCATCATGCTGCCGACAGGGCAGAAGACTACCTTCGCCAACGAGGGCTCAGCACCGACATCATCACACAATTCAGCATCGGCTTTGCACCCCCAGGCTGGGATAATCTGCTGAAACATCTCGCACACAATGAAGCCGACCAGCAACTGCTGATTGACAGCGGCATGCTTATTCAAAAGGATAATGGAGGCTGCTATGACCGCTTCCGTGACCGCATCATGTTTCCTATCCGAGACCACCGCGGGCGTATGGTCGCCTTTGGCGGACGCGTATTAGGTGATGACAAACCCAAATACCTCAACTCCCCCGAAACCGCTGTTTTTCAGAAAAATCGCGAACTGTACGGGCTTTATGAAGCCAAACAGGCTAATCGCCAACTAAACCAGCTATTGATCGTTGAAGGCTATATGGACGTTGTGGCCCTGGCACAACACGGCATCAGCTATGCCGCAGCCACCCTGGGCACAGCCACCAACGAAAAACACCTGGAAAAAGTTTTCCGTCTAGCCCCCAAAGTGGTGTTCTGCTTTGACGGCGACAAAGCCGGACGACAAGCCGCCAATCGCGCGCTCGAAGCCACGCTAGGCCTTATGCAGGACGGTCGCGAAGCCGCGTTTTTATTTCTGCCCGAAGGCGAAGACCCGGACAGCCTCGTGCGCCAGATCGGACAAAACGCATTCGAGCAACTACTGCAAGAAGCACAACCACTTTCCGATTATCTTTTTGAAACCAGCGCAAAAGGCATTGACATTAGCAGCATGGACGGAAGGGCTCGGCTCAGCCAACAAGCCCTGCCGCTGATCAATCGCCTACCTGCTGGCGTATTCAAATCACTGATGATGCAGTCGCTGGCAGAGCGTACCGGCCTGGAACAACAGCAACTATCCCATCTGATTGAAGATATCGATCACAGCGAAGCAAACAAACCTGCGTCCGAAAACACCGCCCCCCCGTACAGCGCCGAATATGCTGATCCTGCCAGCAATGCAGATCTTCAACCTGTTCGCCGCCCCCAACTGAATGATGCACAACGACAACTGCAGTGGTCACCCACCCGCCGCGCCATCATGCTGCTAATCAATTACCCACAGCTGTCCGAGCAAATAGACCCGGAAAACAGCCTGCAATTGGATAGCAGGGACCCGGATTTCGAACTACTTAAAGAGCTGGTTTCCCAAGCGCGCGCACAGCCCAATGCCACCTGTTACAACCTGCTCGGACACTGGCTGGGCACTGCAGCCGGCGAATTGCTGGCTCAGCTGCTCACCGAGGAACCCGCCATAAACGAATCCGGCGCCCAACAGGAACTACTCGATTGCATCGACCATTTTGCGAAATCGATGCAGCGTCGTAATCGAGAAGCACTCATACAACAGCTGGCTACAAATCGCTCACTTACACTCGACCAATTGAACGATGATCAAAAAAAGCTGCTGGCCCAGATAGGGAAACCCAAACCAAGTTAGTAACAACTAACACTGAGACAATAAAAATAACTCTGGATCTGGCAACTTGCATTATAAAACTCTTCAGCTATACCCTAGAAAGATGCCAGTGTTTTGAGCTATAATGGCGGGCTATTGTTTTCCAATTGAATTGGCATTTTGAAGGGGCACCATGACTGAACAGTCGCAGCAGCAGTCACGCATTAAGGATCTGATCGCAAAGGGCAAGGAGCAAGGGTTTCTCACCTATGCCGAAGTCAATGATCACCTCCCACAAGATATATCAGATCCAGATCAGGTCGAAGACATCATTCAGATGATTAACGACATGGGCATACAGGTATTTGAAATTGCCCCGGACGCCGACGCATTATTGCTTGCAGGCGAAGCCGAATCTCCCGACGATATCGCAGCAGCTGAGGCCGCAGCCGCCCTGGCCGCCGTTGAAACCGAAGCAGGCCGCACTACCGACCCCGTACGCATGTACATGCGTGAAATGGGCACAGTGGAGCTGCTCACCCGTGAAGGCGAAATCGTTATCGCCAAACGCATCGAAGAAGGCATTCGCGACCTTATGGGCGCCCTGGCCTACTTCCCGGGCTCAGTGAATTTTGTATTGGGCGAATACGGCAAGATTGTGAGCGAAGAACGCCGACTGGCCGACATCATCACCGGCTACCTTAATCCCATGGAACATGTCCCATCCGCCAACGGCGTCGCCATTGACACCACATCAAGCAGCAGTGACGACTCCAGCGATACCGTAGAGAGCGGACCCGATCCAGTTGAAGCCAAAAGGCGTTTTGACGAACTACGAGATCTGAACGATAAAGCCAACCAGTCTATCGAAAAACATGGGCGCTATAGCAAGCAAACCAACAAAGAGCTCAAAGCGCTCAGCGAATCGTTCAAGTTTCTCAAACTGACACAACGCACTTTTGACCACCTGGTCCATCGCATACGCTCACAACTCAGCGAAATACGACGCCAGGAAAGACAGATTATGGAACTGTGCATCAAACGCTCGAAGATGCCACGCAGAACCTTTATCCAGTCCTATCAGGGCAATGAGACCAATGAAAACTGGGTTCAGGAGCAAGTCGACGCCAATAAAGACTACTCAGCCAAACTCGCAAAATTTGAGCCTGATATTGTCAGAGCACAGAAAAAAATAGCCCGCACAGAAAAAAACACCCAGCTGTCAATCACTGACATCAAAGACATTAACCGTCGCATGTCAATTGGTGAAGCCAGAGCACGGCGCGCCAAAAAAGAAATGGTTGAAGCCAACCTGCGCCTGGTAATCTCCATCGCCAAAAAATACACCAATCGCGGCTTACAGTTTCTCGACCTTATCCAGGAAGGCAATATTGGCCTGATGAAAGCCGTAGATAAGTTCGAATACCGCCGCGGTTACAAATTTTCGACCTATGCCACATGGTGGATACGCCAGGCTATTACCCGCTCCATCGCGGACCAGGCCCGCACCATTCGCATACCGGTGCACATGATTGAGACGATCAACAAACTCAACCGCATCAGCCGCCAGATGCTTCAGGAAATGGGTCGCGAACCAACACCGGAAGAGCTTGGCATACGCATGGAAATGCCTGAAGACAAAGTACGCAAAGTCCTCAAAATCGCCAAGGAACCCATCTCCATGGAAACCCCCATCGGCGATGACGAAGATTCGCATCTGGGCGATTTCATCGAAGACATCACCATCGACTCACCCGTCGAATCCGCCACCAGCTCTGGCCTGCAGGAAGCTACACGCAACGTACTGTCAGGACTCACCGCACGCGAAGCGAAAGTCTTGCGCATGCGTTTCGGCATTGATATGAACACCGACCACACATTGGAAGAAGTCGGCAAACAGTTCGATGTCACCCGTGAGCGAATCCGGCAGATCGAAGCCAAAGCACTGCGCAAACTACGCCACCCAACGCGCTCAGACCACCTGCGCAGCTTTCTGGACGAATAACGGCAAACCGCGACTGGCAAAAATCAAAGCGGCGCTATATAATGCGCCGCTTTGATTTACCCCCCTTCAAAAGGGCCCATAGCTCAGTTGGTTAGAGCATCCGACTCATAATCGGCAGGTCCGAGGTTCAAGTCCTCGTGGGCCCACCAT
>PIVM01000527.1 GCA_003353945.1 Gammaproteobacteria bacterium | reverse complement strand
CTATACCAGAGCGGTCATAGAAACTGCCGCTGCTGACTTCCTGATTTTCAAACCGTTTTTCTCAGAATTTCACTCTAGCAGAACTCGACCAACCTTTTTTTAGAACAGCTCATAACGCCAACCTCAGCGGCCGCAGGTCCGCTGGAGGTTATTGTTATGTTCAACTTGATTTAATGCCGGTTCTAGCTGATATTTCATATCGTATATTGCTTGGCAACCCCACACCGCTTACACCATAGCACTCTACTTGAAAATTTCGTTTCCCATTTGCTAAAACGTCCGCAACACGTTCGTCACAGTCATTAAGTTCGGCATTACCGGCAAATATTACAACCTCTACAATTACAGTATCCCAGTCCTGATTAGAGTTGTTTGACAGCGCCCCCTCAACAATGAAGTGTTTACCTGACTTTAACTTATGCTCTATTATATTTACGTCTTCAGGCAACTTCACATATTCTTGCTCGCCTGAAAAACCGTTTTCAAAAGCATCGAACACCATACTCGCTACTCCGATTCCAATAACAAAACTAATCCCCGTAGCGAAGGATATCAGCATGTTGGTAAGCAGCTTCTTCATCACGCCCCTTTAAACATAACGTCTAAATAAGCCGCGCGTCTTTTCGCGTCGGCTTCATTTTCTGGTTAGGCATTTTCTAGCAACATTTTGGAAAATATCGATGTACTCCAGGTTTTCTTGTCTGAGACCTGCCCATCACCGACTTCTACAAGGCGGTACACTCCATTATCTCGCTGTATTATGTCAACTGAATAGAAGGGAGCGTCGATCCGCTGAGCGATATCCAGTACAATTTCTGGCACTTTACCTTCCGGCGAATATGCTTTTCCGTTAAATACGAAGTATCTTGTTTCAGTCTCTTCATTGTAGTTTTCAACACGACGTATGGCGATACCACCTTCAATTTCACCTCGGTACTTCTTGATTAATTCCACTATCTCAGTCACTTCCTCGGGTGAGGAAGCAATGGAACCTCTTTCCGTGGAGTTGGATTTAACAAAGTCTTTAACAAAATACGCACCCCACCCCAATGCTTCCACATTTTTCGTTAAATTTTCATCATCAGCAAAGAACCTTGATTCTGCAGTAAACTCAGCGCATGAGTCATACCAACTAGGAAGATGATGGCAATTTAAGTATTTATCATATGTAGTAACCGGCATCGCATCTTTGCTTTTGACTAAATCGACAAGCTTTCGGTAGCGTTCTGGATTGAGCATCCAGCCACGATAAAGAACCACATCTCCGTTGAATATTTTTGGCTTTGGCCTAAACTCATCAAAATCTAATGCATCGAAATCAAACAGTGAGCAGTCCACTCCATTGGATTTCAGAAATGAAAACTCCTCCTGGTACGGTTCGTCGGCTTCCTTTGATTCAAGAGGGTTTAGTGGATATATAATTCTCATACTTTGATTGCCTAACGCCGGGTTCTTTTGCTGCCTTAAGTGGAGGCCGAAGGCCGGAGCTTAAGGCAGTCAAAAGCAACCCCTTGTTCTGTGATAACAGTTTGAACGAACACACTATTAGCCATTTTGTT
>PIVM01000526.1 GCA_003353945.1 Gammaproteobacteria bacterium | reverse complement strand
ATTTCTATGTTTTGCTAAAACACCCTCATCTTTAACCAGCAGTGCCTTAAACTCTGCGTCCTCCATTATCAGCTTAACTCGAGCAGCAGGATAGCTTGGGTCAAGTGGCACATATGCTCCTCCCGCCATGAGGATACCTGCATGAGAGCGTGTCTTTCTGTCAGTGGTCTGATGCTCCAAGAAGCAAGTTTGAGAAGGACCAACATACCGTAGATGGACGCAATCGCCTCAGCTGAGTCGTTGGTCATAAGCAGGCCAACTGTCGAGTCGCCTTTAACCCCCAGTGCTTGCATTCGTCTCGTAACCTTCTCTGCCATGCTTCGGAGCTCCATGTATGAGATAATCCGCTTCAGCCCTCCATACTCAATTAATGCTATTGAATTTCGATTTGTCTCTGCTTGATCCAAGAAAAACTCGTGCACCAGCCACCCGGGCTTAGGGCAAGGAGCGGACGTTTTGTTCCACTCCACTAACTGCTTCTGTTGTTCTGCCTGAGTAAGCATGGGAAGGTCCCACACTACCTTGTGTGGGTTTTCAATGGCCATCTCCAGCAGGTTCTTGAAACATTCAAAAATCATGACTACAGTGCCTTGATCAAAGAGCTTTGGGTGAAAAAGCATAAAACCCTTCATACCATCTTTCCGCAGCAGCTTAGAGTCCGTAACACGGAGCAGAAGTAATTTCAGATCCACATTTTCTAAAGGCAGCTGGTTTCCCATCATTTTTGCCACTGTGACATTATCACCACTGCTCAGCGCTTCGGCTTGACACATAGACTCAAGCTCCAAACCAGTAACAAAATCAAGGTCAGAAGAACTCAATTGCTTCAGGACATCACTAAAAATATAGTCAGAATCAATTAAGTTGAGCTCAGCCTGTTGGATGTTGGTAGGATGGTATCACAATCAGCAAAGCCATTAACAAAAAATAACAAACAAATGGGCTTACTTGGAATACAGGATTGCAGTTGGCAATGCGTGGCACTTGAAGGCATTGTACAATACGACTGAAGGGGATGTTAGCATGTTGTAATGCGTCAGTCACAATGAGCCGCTGCCGTTCCAGCAGAGTGGAGAAACTCGGGTACCCCTTCAGGTCTCCTCGTATTGCTAGCATTTCAATGATGCAGCCCACCATTTCATGCAGCTGCACATTGTCTCGACCAGCATTGGGCGTCCCCACCACCAAATCCTCGACATTGCCTGCAAAACGGCTCAATGTTAGCTGGAAAGCTGCCATGAGCCCAACAAACATGGTAGAACGGTGCTGAGTGCAGAGGTCCGCTAGTGCAGCCACAAGCTTTCCAGGCAGGAAAATAGGCAAAACAGAGCCCTCACGGCCACTAGATGTTTCAGAACGTGGTCGGTCAAAGGGGAGATTCAGTGGTGGTGGTGTGTTAGACAGCTGTTTCGTCCAATAATCCAGCTGCTGTTCCAAGTGCCTCCCCATCTCAAGGTGCTGCCACTGCCACACAGCGTAGTCTGCATACTCTACGGACAGGTGTGGCAACCCTATCGGCTCCTCAGTACCAGCAGCATATGCACGGTATGCTGTAAGTAGATCG
>PIVM01000525.1 GCA_003353945.1 Gammaproteobacteria bacterium | reverse complement strand
CCTTGAGATCCCCTCGTATTGCTAGCCCTTCAACGATACAGCCCACCATATTATGCAGCCGCACATCGTCTCGGCCAGCATTGGGTGTCGCCACTATCAAATCCTCGACATTGCCTGCAAGGCGGCTCAGCGTTAGCTGAAAGGCTGCCATGAGCCCCACAAATAGGGTAGAGCGGTGCCGCGCACAGAGGTCCGCAAGTGCAGCCACCAGCTTTCCAGGAAGGTAAATAGGCAAACAAGAACCCTCATAGCTACAAGATGTTCCAGAACGTGGTCGGTCAAAGGGGAGGTTCAGTGGTGCTGGTTTGTTAGCCAGCTGTTTCGTCCAATACGCTAGCTGCTGCTCCAAGTGTCCCTCCATTTCAAAGTGCTGCCACTGCCACACAGTGTAGTCTGCATACTCCACAGGTAGATGTGGCAACCCTGTCGGCTCCTCAGCACCATCGGCATATGCATGGTATGCTGTAAGAAGATCACGAAAAAAGATTTGAGTGCTCCAGGCATCGCTAATGGCATGATGCATAGAAATCATAATCAAGTGCATCTTGGGTTCTCCAATCTCAGTAGGCAGCTTCACAAGGAGTGACCGAACCATCCCCACCCCCATATCAAATGGTGTTGTAACATGACCTCTAATGGCGGCAAAGACGTCTGCTGCTGAATCAAGCCCGGAGCTCTTCCAGCCATCGGTGCAATCCCAAATGACTAGTGGGATAGTGCCTTGTGGTTCTTCAGGAGGATGAATGATCTGAATGAGATTGCTCTCGTCAGTCTTTGACTCCTGAGATGTCAAACAAGTAGCGTTTTAGTTACAGTCGAAAGCAGCAAGCCAAAAATTGGGTCACCTGAAGGATCAGTGCAGTCCTCAACACTTGATGCCGGCGCCACAAAAATGCAAGAGCCATCTTCAGTGCCTCAACATCTAGCTTGCCAATTGCACCAAACCGAATCAGCCCAAGACAACCGTCTGATGTGTACATGTTGGTCTGCTGAAAGGAGGCAGGGGCCTGCAGTCTCATCTCACTTGGTCGAGGCGTAATTTGCATCACTGGGGTAAACGGCTGCATGGCAGATGAACATCCAAGGAAAGATTGTAGCAGGGCACCAGGTGTAGGCTGCTGCAATATATCGGTAACCGACAAGGTGGAGAAACCCTTGCCTGTCTGTAACTCAGGGTGCTCCTCGTTGAGCGTGCGCAAAGAAGCAACAATGCGAACGGCCTTGAGGGAATCCCCACCATTTTCAATAAACCCACTGCTCATCCCTACACCCTCACTCTTGAGTTCTCTTCGATATATTGCAAGGACCGCTTCCTCAAGTGGAGAATTGGGAACCATGTGTCGTCCAAGAGAGCTTCTCATTACACCACTTCTGTGTGCGGCTTTACTCTCAACCAGGAGACTAAGAAGAGCGCGCCGATCTGCCTTGCCAGAGAGCGTGGTTGGGATGAAGTCCACTGAAAGCACCACAGAAGGGACCATGTAAGGGGCTCTTTACCCCTCCAAAGTGCAATAACACATATGCCACTACTCAAGAGGAGGATGTGCGATTGGTTGGTCTAAGA